>CAZPIS010000115.1:0-6127 GCA_964586745.1 uncultured Ruminiclostridium sp. | reverse complement strand
GCCGCCGGCTGCATATAAATCCTCCACAAAATGGTTTCCGGCCGGAGCAAGCTTACATAGGTTAGGTGTTTTTTCACTTATATTGTTTGCCATATCCAAATCAAAATGGACACCCGCTTCATATGCTATTGCCGGAAGATGCAGCATACTGTTGGTACTGCAACCTAATGCCATATCAACCGAAAGCGCATTGTGAAGAGAATCGGAAGTTATAATATCTCTGGGCTTTATATCGTTTTTTACAAGCTCCATAATTTTCATACCTGACATTTTTGCAAGGCGTAAACGTTCCGAATAAACAGCAGGGATAGTACCATTACCCGGCAAAGCCATCCCTATTGCCTCAGTCAGGCAATTCATACTGTTGGCGGTAAACATGCCCGAGCATGAACCACAACTTGCACACGCACTGTTTTCAAGAGAATTAAGCTCATCCTCGCTCATTTTACCCGCCTGTACGGCTCCTACGGCCTCGAACATATTGGTAAGGCTTATACCGTTTCCCTTCACTCTTCCCGCCAGCATTGGACCACCACTGACAACAATGGACGGTATATTCAATCGTGCTGCTCCCATAAGCATTCCGGGAACAATTTTATCACAATTCGGAATAAGCACTAATCCGTCAAAGCCCTGTGCCAGAGCCATAGATTCCACGCTGTCGGCAATTAACTCTCTTGAAGGCAATGAGTAATGCATACCGATATGTCCCATTGCTATCCCATCACAGACACCAATTGAAGGGAACTCCATCGGTGTACCTCCGGCTATACGTACACCGGCTTTAGCGGCTTCGGCAATCTTGTCCAGATGCATGTGTCCCGGAACAACCTCACTCTTAGCGCTCACGATACCGATTAATGGACGATTCATCTCTTCATCAGTTAAGCCCAGAGCTTTAAATAATGACCTATGGGGAGCTCTTTCCAAGCCCGTTTTTACAGAATTGCTGCGCATTTTTTTCACGCCTTTCTTTTTTTTGATAGTTAATCAATGCATTAACTTATCCAATAGGTTAACCTTTTTAAATTCTGCGAACTAAATTTTGCTCAATTTCTCAACGATAAGGTCACCCATTTTATTTGTTCCGACATGGGTTTTACCGGAACTCATGATATCTCCTGTTCTATAACCCTCTTCAAGCACCTTATTAACAGCGTTTTCAACAGTCTGAGCTTCATTTTCGAGATTCAATGTATATCGAAGCAACATGGCAATGGATAGAATTGTAGCTATTGGGTTCGCCTTGTCTTGTCCTGCAATATCGGGTGCTGAACCGTGTATAGGCTCGTATAACCCGAAACTGTTTTCTCCAAGGCTTGCCGAGGGTAGCATACCGATAGAACCGGTAATCATACTGGCTTCATCGGATAAAATATCACCAAACATATTACTCGTGACAATTACATCAAACTGGCGAGGATTTCTTACCAGCTGCATAGCTGCATTATCTACATATAGATGATCCAGAGCAATGTCAGGGTAATCTTTTGAAACTTCTGTTACTACTTCTCGCCATAACCTTGAACTTTCGAGGATATTTGCTTTATCAATACTTGTAACCTTAGAACCGCGTTTTTTTGCAATTTCAAATGCAATTTTGGCTATTCTCTCAACCTCGCCCACACTGTATGCCTCGGTATCAAAAGCTTCCTGACCCATTTTACCTTCACGACGGCCTCTTTCACCAAAATAGATGCCTCCGGTAAGCTCGCGCACCACCATAATATCGATGCTGTTGCCAATAATCTCGGGTTTTAAAGGACATGCATCCCTTAATTCTTTATATATCACGGCAGGCCTAAGATTAGCAAATAACCCTAATTGGCCTCTTAGACCTAAAAGTGCTTGTTCCGGTCGTAGATGTCCGGGAAGAGTATCCCATTTCTGGCCCCCTACTGCCCCCAGGATTACTGCATCACTTTTTTTACATACCTCAATTGTTTCCTTTGGAAGCGGTTCTCCCGTTGCATCAATAGCACATCCCCCAGCTAATACTTTTTCGTTTACAAAGCTATGACCATATATCAGACCTATTTTATCTAATACTTTTAGTGCTTGGTCTACAACTTCGGGGCCTATCCCGTCACCGGGTATAACTGCTAATTTATAATTCATAAGGGCCTCCTAATAGTATAATTAGTGCTTAACTATAACGTAAATTGTTGTCGTTATGAGTAAAACCTAGTGTATTTAAGAATCCGGATTAATTACTCAATTCAAGAGATATAAAATTTATTTATTATAATAAGGAAATATTATGCTTTAATATAATTTATAAGACCTTCGGCTTGTATTATTTTCTGCATAAACCCCGGAAACGGCTGTGCATGGAAAATGGTGCCTTTTGTGATGTTCCGTATTGTGCCCGTATCAAAATCCACTTCGAGCTCATCTCCTTGATCTGTTCCTTTGACCGCCTCTTCGCATTCAAGAATAGGAAGGCCAATATTAATAGAATTTCTATAGAAAATCCGAGCAAAAGAAGATGCAATTACACATGATATACCTGATGCCTTAATCGCGATGGGAGCATGCTCTCTGGATGAACCGCACCCAAAGTTTTTGTTAGCTACGATTATATCTCCGTCCTTAACATTTTTTATAAAGTCCTTGTCGATATCCTCCATGCAATGACTTGCCAACTCCTTTGGATCACTGGTGTTAAGGTGTCTGGCAGGGATTATTACATCGGTATCTACATTATTCTGATATCTGAATACTTTACCTTTTGCTTTCATAATAGCCTCCTTATTTTTATGAGACAGAATCTCCATCTCTAACGTTACTTTACTAATTCATAGTTTAAGAATAATGCGAACTAGTTTTAAGATATTAAAACACGCTATGGAACCGCCGTAAGGTGACAATATTCGAAAAGACTGAGCGACCCGTGAGCAAAAGACCTCTTGGCCGGACATGGCGGAGCGAAGACGGAGCCATGTCACATACAGATTAAATTGATCTCTTAGAACTAGGTGCTTAGAGGCGTTCGAAATGAGATTCTTGCATCTGCTCCCTTGTCAACTTAAAACTAGTACGCATTATTCTTAATATCTGTAGGTCTAAACTGCTTATACAGCGTCGGGATCTGTGATTTTGCCTGTTAATGCCGAAGCTGCCGCTACCGCAGGGCTTGCAAGGTATACCTCAGACTCCACATGGCCCATACGACCAACAAAATTTCGGTTGGTGGTAGAAACAGCCCTTTCACCTTTTGCCAAAATACCCATGTGGCCACCCAAACAGGGACCGCATGTAGGAGTTGAAAATACTGCTCCGGCTTCCACAATATCTGTTATTAGTCCTTCCTTCAAAGCTTGCAGATAGATCTTCTGCGTACCCGGAAAAACAATGCACCTTATTCCTTTTTTCACCTTTTTACCTTTTAGAATTTTCGCTGCTATTCTTAAGTCTTCCATGCGCCCGTTGGTACATGAGCCTATAACGACCTGGTCAATTGCTACATCGCCTACATCATCAATGGTTCGGGTATTATCAGGTAAATGAGGAAAGGCCACGGTAGGTCTAATCGTGCTTAAATCAATATTATAAATCTTGTCATAAACCGCATCATCATCTGGCTCATAAACCTTGTATGGTCTATCAGAATGCTCTTTTACATATTCTATTGTGCGTTCATCCACCATAAAGATACCGTTCTTTGCACCGGCCTCAATAGCCATGTTGGCCATTGTGAATCTATCATCCATAGAAAGGTTAATAAGGCCTTCTCCCATAAACTCCATAGATTTGTAAAGTGCTCCGTCAACACCTATCATGCCTATAATATGAAGAATAACATCCTTACCTGATACCCAACCTTGTGGCTTACCCGTTAAAACAAACTTTAATGCTGAAGGCACCTTGAACCAGGCTTTACCCGTCGCCATACCTGCCGCCATGTCTGTACTCCCCACCCCTGTTGAGAAAGCACCCAATGCTCCATAGGTACAGGTGTGAGAATCAGCACCGATAATCAAATCGCCGGGTACTGCAAGCCCTTTTTCAGGAATAAGGCAGTGCTCAATTCCCATCTCGCCAATTTCAAAATAATTCTCTACTTCCATACGATGAGCAAATTCTCGTATCATTTTACACTGCTCCGCTGCTTTTATATCCTTATTAGGTGTAAAATGGTCGGGAACTATAGCTACTTTTTTTGTATCAAACACCTTGTTAAAGCCGGCTTTTCTAAACTCGTTTACCGCTACGGGAGAAGTAATATCATTTCCCAGCACCAAATCGAGATCAGCTTCTATTAGTTGACCGGGAACTACTTTCTCAAGGTTAGTGTGAGCCGACAGAATTTTTTGTGTCATTGTCATTCCCATGTTTTTTCCTCCAGTTATACATAGACTTTAATCTTTTTTTCCAGCTCTTTTAAAAGCTTATACTCTATAGAATCCACCAGGGCAATCCAACTTGCTTCAATTATGTCAGTAGATACTCCTACTGTTGTCCAAGATGTTTCACCGTCAGTCGATTCGATTAATACACGAACCTTCGCAGCTGTTGCCGACTGCGAATCAATTACACGTACCTTAAAATCAGTCAAACAGACACATGACAGCTCGGGATAAAACACCTCCAAAGCTTTTCTGAGAGCTCTGTCCAAGGCATGAACCGGTCCGTCTCCCTCGGCCGCAGTTATTTCGGATTTTCCATCCACTTTAACTTTTATCAATGCTGAAGCGGATGCACCTGACTTGTTAGGCTGTTCGGTCATAAGCTTAAACTTCTCTAATTCAAAGAATGGCTTATACTTGCCCAGCTGTTTTCTTATAACCAATTCAAAGGTACTTTCAGCCCCCTCAAATTGATACCCCTGATGCTCCAACTCTTTAAGTCTGCTTATAATTGCCTCGGTTTCTTGTGATTCCTTATTAATTGCAGGATTCAATTCCCGTATCTTTTCCAGAATAGTATTTCTTCCCGATACCTCGGACATTAAGAATCTACGTTTATTTCCTACAAGCTCAGGATTAACATGTTCAAAAGATTCCGAGGCTTTACATACACCGTCAATGTGCATACCGCCTTTATGAGCAAAGGCACTGCTGCCTACATACGGCTCTCTCTTATTAAGAGATATATTCGCTATTTCAGCTATTTTTCTGGCACAATAAGTGAGTGTTTTCAGCTTTTCATCGGGTATACAGTATAGGTCTTTTTTAATCTGAAGATTTGGAATTATAGTGCTTAAATTAGCATTTCCGCACCTTTCACCAAACCCGATATATGTACCCTGAACATGCTCAGCACCGGCCTCAACTGCCATAATAGAGTTTGCCACTGCCATTCCGCAGTCATTGTGGGCATGTATTCCGACTCTAATTTTAAATGTTTCTTTAACCTTTTTAACAATTTCATAAACTGTTGCAGGAAAACAACCTCCGTTAGTATCGCATAAAACAAGGCAATCAGCTCCTCCTTCAACAGCTGCTTTTAAAACTCTAAAAGCATATTCCGGATTTGCTTTATACCCATCAAAAAAATGCTCTGCGTCAAAAACTACTTCCTTACCTCGCTTTTTAAAGTATGCTATGGTCTCTAAAACCATTTTTTCGTTTTCTTCAAGGGTTGTCTTAATGATTTCTGTTACATGAAAATCCCATGACTTCCCGAATATAGCGACGGCAGGAGTATTTGCATCCATTATTGACTGAACATTTTTATCAGCCTCCACTGAAATACCTCTTCTTCTGGTACTTCCAAATGCCGTTAACTTAGCCGACTTGAGGGTAATGGCTCTCATTTTTTCAAAGAACTCTATGTCCTTGGGATTTGAACCGGGGTTTCCTGCCTCAATATATGAAATTCCCAAATCGTCAAGGGCTCTGACAATCTTAAGTTTATCTTCAACCGAGAACGAAATGCCCTCAGCCTGCGCTCCATCACGCAGCGTTGAATCAAATATGTCAATTACTTTTTGCACTATCCATCATCCCTCTCATACTAGACAAAATAATGTTTTATTGTCCCGGATACTATCCTTATACTTCTTCAAGCTTTTCCTGATGAATCATTTTATTTATGGCATTCACATATGAAAGAACGCTTGCCTCAAATACGTCTGTACTGACACCCTTACCGGTATATATTCTTGCACCTGATCGTATTTTAA
>CAZPIS010000114.1:0-6211 GCA_964586745.1 uncultured Ruminiclostridium sp. | reverse complement strand
AGGATGTTGAGAATATTCTCTTAAAGCTGATTCAGGCGGCCGATTATGATATTGAACGTGCCGAAAAGGGAATTATCTATATTGATGAAGTGGATAAAATATCCCGGAAATCAGAGAATCCTTCAATTACTCGTGATGTAAGCGGTGAAGGAGTTCAACAGGCACTTTTAAAAGTGCTGGAAGGAACTATGGCTTCTGTGCCACCCCAGGGAGGCAGAAAGCATCCTCATCAGGAATTTATTCAGATAGACACAACAAACATTTTGTTTATATGCGGAGGCGCTTTCGAAGGTCTTGAGAAAATCATCGAAAGTCGTATAGGTACAAAAACGATGGGTTTTGGCGCACAGGTGGAGAGTCGTGCTGAAAAAGATATAGGAGAATTATTCGCTCAGATTAATCCTCAGGATTTATTGAAGTATGGTCTTATACCTGAGTTTGTAGGGAGACTGCCGGTGGTGGTATCTTTAAATCAATTGGATAAGAAAGCTTTGGTTGATATACTGACGAAACCCAGAAATGCATTGGTTAAACAGTATAAGAGACTGTTCGAGCTTGACGGCGTTCAGCTTGAGGTAGAAGATGAAGCGCTGGATGGTATAGCCGATAGAGCTATCGAAAGGAAAATAGGTGCTCGTGGTCTTCGTGCAATTATGGAAGAAATCATGCTGGATGTTATGTATGATATCCCTTCTACAGACAATGTAGAAAAGTGTATTATCACAAAGGAGACTGTCTTAAACAATCAGCAGCCTAATTTGGTGATAGGTGAACAGAGAAAAAACCTATCCTCTGTAAAAAAGAAAAAGCGGGAAATTGATCCTGCATCATGAATTTGTTATAATTAAAGATAAGAGGTCTCGGAAATATTTCTGAAGACCTCTTTATTTATGTTATTAAATATAGCAGCTACGCCGCTTTGTTACGTTTGCGAAGACTGATTGGCGGCAAGTTACTTTTGAAGGTCCCTACACATTTTACAACGTATTGCGCTGTTTATCACATGATGGTATGATTAAACGATATTAGAAAAAATTATTTATTAGGGTTAGTCGATTAAGGAGAAGTATATGTTTTCATTTGAAGGCTTAAGTTTAAAAATCGGTGAGTTAACAGCGAGGGTACCAATAATTCAGGGTGGTATGGGTGTTGGTATTTCATTAAGCGGATTGGCAGCTGCTGTTGCTAATTCAGGTGGAATAGGGGTAATTTCTGCAGCGGGTATAGGAATGCTCGAGAAAAATTTTGCAAGCAATTTCCTGGAAGCAAATATAACGGCTTTAAGAAATGAAATAAGAAAGGCCAAGGAGAAAACCAAAGGCATTTTCGGCGTAAACATAATGGTTGCTATGTCAAATTTTGCTGAGATGGTAAAAACCTCAATCGAAGAAAAAATTGATATAATATTTGCAGGAGCCGGGCTCCCGCTGACTCTCCCATCGTTTTTGGGGGAAGAAAAGCATACTAAACTTGTGCCGATTGTTTCCTCAGCACGAGCTATCGCACTTATTGCTAAGAAATGGATTAAAAAATACCAGTATACGCCTGATGCAGTTGTAGTAGAAGGACCAATGGCCGGGGGACATTTAGGTTTTAGTAAGGAACAGCTTACGGATCCGGATTATTCTCTTGAGAAACTCGTGGTAGAAGTTATAGATGAAGTTAAAAAGATAGAATATGAAACCGGGAAGCATATACCGGTAATTGCGGGCGGAGGTATTTATACAGGCGAAGACATTTACAAGATTATAAAGCTTGGGGCTTCAGGTGTGCAGATGGCATCGCGCTTTGTAACAACAGAAGAATGCGATGCTTCAGATGATTTTAAAAATGCTTATATAAACTGCAAAGAGGATGATATAGGAATTATCAAGAGCCCTGTCGGTATGCCGGGCAGAGCTATTATGAATGATTTTCTTTATGATGTTGAGGAAGGCAGGAAGAAGCCATATAAATGTCCTTACCATTGCATAGTAACCTGTGATATTGAGAAGAGTCCTTACTGTATTGCACTGGCTCTCATGAATGCCAAAATGGGTAAGCTAAAGCATGGATTTGCCTTCGCAGGAGCAAATGCTTATAGGGCAAATGAGATAGTGTCTGTTGAGAAGCTGATGGAAACTCTGGCGAATGAGTATAACGTAGCGGCAAAGAATAATTGATAGTTTATGCTTTATAGTATAAGAGCAGCTTTCACGAAAAGCTGCTCTTAATTCTATACCGTGCAATGAAAGATCTATTCAAGATTTAATCGCTTGTTGAGTATTACAGTTGTGATAAAAAAGAATATTGCAGAAAACACTGCTGATAAAGCTATTGCAAGCCATATTAAAGTAAACGGAATTGGTGAATGCTGCATTAAGGAATAAACAAGGCCTTGCCCATCAAATCCGATGAATAATGTGGCTGAAATAATCTGAACTATAGCATAAATACCTATGAAGGCACCGATGGATGCGAGTATTTTGTGGTTATTTGAAAGCTGACCCAATGCTATGGAAACATATATTAACAGAATACCGCTTGCCATACTAACAATAAAGCCAACACACATCTGAATCAGGAAATGGTTGAAAGACGCTCCGAGTACAGAATACGCCATATTCCATGCCCTGCCAAATTCTGCGAATATTTCGGATAAAGATATTTCCTGCAAAGAAATAATTACTATTGATAAAATTGCCACGATGGAACTTAAAATTATCCACATTAAAGATATAATAAGCTTACTTATAATATGTTTATAGGGTTTAACCGGAAGCGTAAACATCAAATATCCCTCTTCTGACAGAAGGTTTTTATAAAACCGTTGTATCATGACGATCAAGCTTGCGACAAACATTCCGACAAGTATTAATATATAGAGTGTGAGGGTAATAAACTGTGGCACTGAAAAGCTTTCTGAATTAAAAGACATGAAGCTATTTATAATGCCAAACAAAATCAACACTAGATAAACAGGCAAGAAAGTTCTTGCGGTAGCCTTTATCTCATACTTAATCAATTTCCTTAACATTTGAACACCTCCCTAAATAATGAATCTACCGACTTGCCCTCCTGATCCCGAATACTGTCAACAGTGGATGCTAATGCAACCTTGCCTTCTTTGAGAAATATGACATCATCAAGAATTTTTTCTACATCTGAAATAAGATGAGTGGAGATTATAACAGTAGAATCTTCTCGATAATTACTGATTATTGTTTCAAGGATATAGTCTCTGGCGGCAGGGTCTACACCACCGATAGGCTCATCCAAAAGATATAGCTCGGCTTTACGGCTCATGACAAGTATGAGCTGAACCTTTTCCTTGTTTCCCTTAGAAAGGTTTTTGAGCCTTTCATTGGGATTTATATGAAGCCTTTTTAGCATATCATAGGCTTTTTCTTGCTCGAAGTCCACGTAGAAGTCTGAAAAAAATTCAATAATTTGATGTACCCGCATCCAGTCATTTAAGTAAGTTTTCTCAGGAAGGTATGAGACAATTTTTTTTGATTCAACCCCGGGTTTCTTTCCATCGATAAGTATATGACCGCCGGATGGTGTCAGAAGATCATTTGCAAGCTTTATTAGCGTAGTTTTACCACTTCCGTTAGGTCCTAAAAGACCTACAATACGACCACGCTCTACCTGTAGGTCGATACCGTCTAAAGCATGATTCATTCCAAAATTCTTTTTTAGATCTTTACATTCCAATATTGTATTCATTTTTTAATTTCCTCCAGCATCTTGTTTATAATGATGAGGGTGTCCTGTTTTTGAAAGCCCATTAACTGCATTTTTTCAAGGAAATCTATTATTTGTTGCCGGGCTAATAGATTTTTAGCTTTTTCAATCATTGTTGTATTCTCCGTTATGGACCTCCCGATTGTTCGATGGGTGATTATAAGGCCGTCCTCCTCGAGTTTGGCCAAAGCTCTTTGCATCGTGTTTGGGTTCACTGATGCCTCCTGAGCCATGTCTCGAACGGAGGGTAATTTAGTGCCGGGTGGATATAATCCGGAAAATATCTTTAATTCAATTTGTTCAATCAACTGGATATAAATAGGTCTGTCAGACTTAAGGTCCCAAGGCATGAAATCACTCCTTTGCACTATTGTATTAAGCGCTTAATACAATAGTACAATGTTTCATAAATATTGTCAACAGTTTTTATTTTCTTGTGCAGAGAAAAAATATTACATTTCGATTTCATTTGTTTAATTTTTGAAAATATATGCAAGTTTCTCCTTGGTATGGACATTATATATTGGAAAACAATCCAAGGAGGAGATGGGTTATGTTTAAAAGAACGGCGGTATCAATATTAAGTATTTTTTTATTTGTGACAATAATTGTCGCACTGATAAGTCCAAGCTCTGTCATGGCTGCGGCGGGGCTGACGGGCTCCCAGGGAGGATTTTTTGAAAAGGTAGAAACCCGAACACTGAATACCATTAAAACAGGCCTTGAAGATCTGGCGAAAAAAATGAATAAAAGTGACAAGTTGGTCTATACTTCTGATGACAAAATTGCGTATGTAATCGCAAAAAAGGGCGTCAAGGAAATTTCGGTGAGTATATCTATTGATGGTAGCAATTTTCCTGAATTAACCTATAAAGACTACAGTAACGTCAATAACATGGCAAAGAAATATCTGGAACCAATTTTAAATGAAAAGCAGATTATGGGGTTATGCTCGCTTTTCTTTAGCGATGCCTGCGATCAATATAAAAAAGGCACATCAAAAATAGAGCTTATCAAAAAGCAGGAAGGAATAACTATCGAATGTATTGGTGATACAAATTCGGGTAAGTTAACTGTCAATATGAAAGGCGCTTTACCTGTAAAAACCTCTTTTTTGGATAATTTGATAAATAGGCTGTTTTCTAAGTAAATACAGATATTCGACTGAGAGTAAAACATTATGCGGAATGTGTCATTCTGAGGCCGTAAGATGCCGAAGAATCTTTAAAATCGAGTTGTCAGCACCGATTTGATCAAGATTCTTCGCTCCACTTAGGATGACCTCCGTTTTTTATGGTAGCCCCTTAAATAGATGAGCATTTTACTTTTTATAATTAAGTACATCATTTTTTGATTTACACTATTATTAAACACTTTCGATTTCAGCTGGATATATTACCCCCCATTCCTTACGGAGGCCATCCATAAGTTTCATGATTCTGATAATCTCACTATGAGGCATTTCCGGACATTCAACAAGTCCGTTTTCAATTGTATTAATTACTGATTTTACTTGATATTCAAACCCTGTAATTTGTTTCGGAGCGGGATAGGAAGCAATTTCTTCCCTGTCAAGGTTGTAAATACGTATTGATTCCGGGTTGTTGATGTTTTCCACAACAAGAGTTCCTTTGTCACCATAAACTATCCCTTGACGATTTGTTTGAGCAACTGCGCTAAAATAAAGAACTGCCATCGTTTTATCTTCAAAGCATAGGGTTACATTTCCGGATGCGTCAACACCTGTGTCGGTTAAGGTACAAATAGATGAAGATTTTGCTATTTTATCTCCCAATACCATTGCCGCGAAATTCAGAGGATACACACCGACATCCAACAAAGCACCTCCTGCCAATGCAGGATTAACAATTCTATCACTGTGAGATATAAAATAGCCTAAATTAGCAGTTAATAGCTTGACATTTCCTATAACACCGCTATCAATGATTTCGTTTATGGTTTTTGACATTGGTAAATATCTTGTCCAAATAGCTTCAGCTATTACCAGATTGTTTGTTCTGGCGAAGTCTATTAGTTTTTCTGCCTGAGCAGCATTTGTTGTAAAGGATTTTTCACATAATACATGCTTACCATGCTGTAAGCACATCATAGAATGTCTATAATGATGTGAATGAGGTGTTGCGACATAGACAAGGTCAATCTCAGAATCCTGAAGCATTTCTTCATATGAGCCGAAGGCTTTTTTAAATCCGTATTTTTGAGCAAAATCTTTTGAGCGTGCTATATCTCTTGAACCTACCCCATAAGGAATAATTTGTGGCATATGTATTACTGTCGAAGCCATTTTCTCGGCTATATTACCCGCACCAAGAATTGCAAATTTGAATTGCCGCATTAGAATACCTCCTTATAATATTTTTAAATTATATATATCATTGTAGCTATAATAGCCAAGGTATGTCAACGTATAAGGAGTAATAATACATCTAACATCCTCTTATTAACCTACTTTGCATTAAGAACA
>CAZPIS010000113.1:0-6277 GCA_964586745.1 uncultured Ruminiclostridium sp. | reverse complement strand
AAGTCTGGTGCTGCTGCCAAAGAGTATGTTCATCTGGCAGAGCGAATAACGCTAATTGAAAAAGGTGCTGATTCTTATCTTGATAAGATGAACAGTAATAATCAAAAAAAAGGACGTTGGCAGGGAAGTCCGATTGCGCTAGAATAATACCAACATGAGTAAATCAAGACACCATGATTCTGAGGGGTGAGTCAAAAGACACCTTGACTTGTGCAAAAGTGGAAAAATGACTTCAAAACCGCATGGATTGTGGGCTGGTTACAGGCTCCACCGGGGGTAAAAACAGCGAAATTCGGGACTATGACTTTTAATCAAGGTGTCCGGAGTTCGAGTCTCCGGTGGATCACCAAAAAAGCCTTGAAAACGATGTGTTTGTGTTTTCAAGGCTTTTTTCTGCTCTTTTTTCCCTTATATCTGCATCAAATCAAATGGTTATATTTACTTCGAAATCCTTATGGCAGCGAGGGCAGTTTACTGTGTGTATTCCTTTTCTTATGGGGAGACGTAGAATAGCCTTACAATACACACATTTACGATAGCGATGGGTCTTACTTTCCTTTATTCTGCAAATCAATAATGAGAGCTTTGACTTTATCGGGTTCCATACTTTTAAGAACTTTTGGTTCTCCATTTGTCTTTTATAGATATTCCGTGAGAAGGTTCTGTAAATCATCAGGATAAGAATAGCCCATACTATGATGTCAAGTATTACTAATTTGATAAAAGCATTGGCAAGCATCAGTACAAAGCAAAGAATAAGTAAACCATAATACAACTGATCTGCGCCGTATCTGCCGTACATAAAACGAATAAGTTTTTCTCTGAATTTTCCCATATTTCATACTCCTTTGATATGGCTACTCGCAGAAGATGCGATTAAAAGCCATAAAAGTATTATACCTTTATTTATTGCGAAAATGCTAATACTATTACTTCATACTTACGTTTTTACATAATTTTTTATTAAGTACAAACGAATAAGCAATGTATGAAAAGGTGAGATTAATATTCATTATAAATAGTTTATTTGAGAGGATACTTTTGAAAAATAGTACAAAGAACAGTAAAAGTATAAAAATATTAGAGTATATACCGGTGCTTTTCTTACTGTCGTTTATATGGTTCATACTCGTATGTACACTGTTTTGCCGTGCTGAATATTGCAGTTACAAGTATTACGATAATCCTGCATGGGTCAGTCAGGATACTTTTTTTCTTATTATAAATACTATCTTTTACCTAGTTATTGTTATTTTAATTTATATGATGAGTAGGTGGCTTGACAGATTTGAAAGAAGGAAAGTTTTATTTACTATAATATATCTTTCGGTATTGACTCAGCTATTATTTATATTTTACTTTCCGGCCAAACAGTTTGCAGATCAGGATATTGTCAACAACATATCCTATGAGATTGCAGAGGGGAATTATAATGCTTTTCAGAAAAAAGGCTATCTGTATCAATATCCTAACAATATAGGAATTACGTTGTTTTTATCGGTAATCTACAGATTGTTTCCTAAGACTCTTATAATTCCAAAGCTTCTGAATGTTGCTTTTTCTACCATTACCGCTTTATTGATATTCAGAATATACGAGGAGATATTTTTACCGAAAAAGACAAATAATTATGCATTGTTAATATTTTCAGGGTTTTTCACACCCATGATTATGCTTAATAATCTTGTATATAATGATACTTATGCTACCACATTGTTCTTGGGATGCGTTTATTATGCCATTAGATTCGTAAAGACAAAGAATTCATATTATTTGGTTCTGACCGGAATTTTATTAACAATGGGGAATTCCTTAAGACAGGTTGGAGCAGTGTTTCTTCTGGCAATTCTGGCATATTTTATAATCAAAAGGGTTTCGCTGTTAAAATCTCTTGCATTCTTTGGAATAGTTCTTATTCTCTTCAGGGTGCCAATGTTTTTCATGAATAATTATCTTATTAAGACCGGAAAGATAACGGAACCAATAGGTACAAACTCAATACCTATTGATATGTGGATTCATATGGGCATGAATGATGAAAAATTCGGTTATTGGGATGATTCATATTCATTGAATATCTATTTTAATCAAGGTAAGTATGATAAAGAAAAAAGCCGGCAGATATACAGATTATTAATTAGTAAAAAGCTTAAGGAAAAAGGATTGTCTAATCTTGCAAAAGTATATATGAAAAAGAATATATGGTTATGGACGGAGGGAACGTATCAAGCTGAATATTATGGGGTTGGCTCTTGGGGCCATTTATACTCCACAGTCGCAACTGATAGGCTTGACAATAGTGTGCTGTTCAGGGATTCAATAAGATGGACATTGCACGTTATAAATACTTTGATGTTTAGTTTAATATTTATCGGGCTTCTGAATTGCATCATTAAAAAGGTTTCATATCCGCTGCTATTGCCGGCTATTGTTATAATTGGATTTATAGGATTCTACACTGTCTGGGAAATAAAGCCCCGGTATATTTATCCCATTTATCCCTATCTCATTCTTATGGCATATCAAGGGCTTTGTGTACTTACAGACAATATCATGCCAGCAATAAAAAAGTTCATATAGCTATCAACTGAACCAGAACCATATAAACTACCGTACCTGTGCCAATACTCAATAGCGTATTTTTCTTCCAAAGATGAAGAACAGCCACACATAAAATTGCTATAGCTTCCGGAAGGCCATAAGGACTTACAAGTAAAGAAACGTTTTTTAGACAATATACTACAAGTAGACCCATTGCAGCATAAGGGAGTACCTTACCCAGGTATATAATATATCTGGGTGTTTTTTTGTTTTCAGGGAATAGAATGAAGGGGAGAGCTCTTGTAATTTGAGTTCCCAAAGCGATAAAACCTATTAAAATCAAAGATTGGGTAGTTGTCAAAAGCATTAATTAAGCTCTCCTTTCGATGCTTTGCCGAAATAAAGTCAAAGCTAGTATTATGAAAGCCATGGAAGGTATTATAAAGTTATCCGGACCGAATAGGATTAGACAGAGGATGGAAATACCAACACCTATAACCGCAGGAAGATGCTCTTTTTGAGATTTCCACTGGTTAATAAAAATAACGACAAATAATGCGGTCATAACAAAATCAATACCTTTGGTATTAAAGGTTAACAATGATCCTATAAGGCCGCCAATAGCTGAAGCGATTACCCAATACATCTGATTCAGCAGGGTTATAAAGAACATAAACCAACCCTTATCGATTCCATCGGTGGGTTCAGTTGAACATAAAATGGAATAGGTTTCATCGGTCAGGCCGGCTATCAGATATGGCTTTAAGCGACCTTGTCCGTTAAATGGTTTTAACATAGAAATCCCGTAGAATATATGTCGTGCATTTACCATGAGGGTGATTAAAAATGCATTTAATGGATTAAACGCAAGAGTTAACAAATTAACGGCCACAAATTGCATAGAACCTGCATAGACAAATATGCTCATTAGAATTGCCCATCCAAAATGATAGCCCTTGCTGTTTAATAATATCCCGAAAGCAATTCCCAAGAAAAGGTAACCAGTCATAACAGGAATCGTATGAGGAAATGCCGCCTTTAATGCCTTAAACCTATGGTGCAAAATAGTATTCCTCCCGAATATTTTTATCATTCTGTAAATTTCTGCATTCAAAACCCATACGGCCGAGGTGTACAAGCTCTCTTTTACTGTTTATATAATGATAGACTATTTTATTAGTTTTCGCTGAGGCCGTATAGGCTGTAATCGTGATAAATCTGCCTCGTTTAAAGTGGAAGCTTTGAAAAAGCGGGTCCATCTCCTATGATAGTTACATCATTGTGAAGCTGTAGAATCGATGCAGGAACTTCAGGTGTTACAGGACCATAAAAAGCCTTGAAGAGGATTTCTGCCTTGTTTTCTCCCGACACCACAAGAAGAATTTTTTTTGCATGCATAATAGTCTTGATACCCATTGTATATGCCTGCTTTGGAACATCTTCCTTCTTTTCGAAGAACCTCTTATTGGCCTCAATGGTGTTATCGGTAAGGTGGGTGCAGTGTACTTCCAACTCAAAAGGAGTACCCGGTTCGTTAAATCCTATATGCCCGTTATTTCCTATGCCGAGCAGCTGAAGGTCAATTCCTCCAAGGGAGTGAATAATTTTGATATAATCAGTGCTTGCCTTTTCCGAATCTTTTTCCATACCGTTGGGAACATAGGTATTATCAATGGAAATATTAATTCCGTTAAATAAGTTTTGGTTCATAAAATATCTATAACTCTGGGGATGGTCTCCTTCAAGACCTTTATATTCGTCAAGGTTGACTGTCTTTACTCTTGAAAAATCCAAATCTCCTTTTTCGTATCTCTCCTGCAGGCTTTTATATAGACCTATTGGGGTAGAACCTGTTGCCAGACCAATAACACTGTCAGGTTTCATAATAATTTGAGCAGATATAATGTTTGCAGCTTTCCTGCTCATGTCCGGATAATCCTTTGCTTTTATAATTTGCATATAAATACCTCCGATACGATTTTTTAATTATTTTCAATTATACATCAATATAAAGAGAAATATATATATCATTTGTTGAGATTTTTAGACTTTGTTTGCCAATGTAAACCAAGCTATATATAATGTAAATATATTTTAAATAATTTCGGAAGCTATAAAGGGTGACAATATGGAAATGAAAAAGATATCCGATTCAATGGTAGAAATGCGGGAGCTGGTGCTTCCTAACGATGCGAATATTTTGGGAAATCTTTTGGGAGGAAGACTTCTGCATTGGGTTGATGTAGCGGGAGCCATGGCTGCATCACGTCATGCACAGTCAATTGTAGCAACTGTTTCTATTGATAGTGTGGAATTTAATCAACCGGTAAAAGTAGGGGAAATGATTATATTAAAAGCAAGACTTACCTGGGTGGGAAAAACATCTATGGAAGTTCTGGTGGAGGCCTGTTCAGAGGACTATTTATCAGGGAAAACAATATTTACAAACAGAGCATATATTACCTTTGTCGCAGTGGATGAAAACAATAAGCCTCATCAAGTTCCCGGATTGATTCTTGAAACCGATGCGGAAATAAAGGAGAATAATGAAGCTATTGGACGACGCGAACAAAGGCTTTTGAGACGTAATACATCGCCTAGACCAAACTGCTGTTAAAACAGGCTTTATTGACAATATGTAACCCAGTGGTTACAATTACATCTATGGATAAAAAGGGTAAAGCTTCTCCGTTATAGAATCGGAAAAACGATAGGAGTGACGCAATATGCCTATTCAGGCACCTAAAGGAACCCGGGACATCTTGCCGGAAGATATAAATCAATGGAATTTTGTTGAAAAAGAGTTTGCTCTTGTTTGTAAGAGATTCGGATATAAAGAAATTCGTATCCCTGTATTTGAGCATACTGAGCTTTTTCAGAGAGGAGTCGGCGATACCACCGACGTAGTTCAAAAAGAGATGTATACTTTTGAAGACAAAGGTGGCCGAAGCATTACTCTGAGGCCCGAAGGCACAGCCGGAGTAGTCAGAAGCTATATAGAGCATGGTATGTCTTCATTACCCCAACCTGTCAAGCTTTTTTATCAAATTACAGCCTATAGATATGAGAATGTCCAGAAAGGACGTTACCGCGAATTCCACCAGTTCGGTGTCGAACTTTTAGGGGCTGCTGATCCGGCTGCCGATGTTGAAGTGATATCGGTCCTGTCTTTGTTTTTTAAAGGGCTTGGAATAAAAAATCTAAAGCTTAATTTGAACAGTATAGGCTGTCCGAAATGCAGAAGTGAATATAATGAATTATTGAAGAGTTATCTTGCTGATAAAATTGATGCTATGTGTGATACCTGTAAGATGCGTTATGAGAGAAATCCCATGCGTATTATTGATTGTAAGGAGAATTCATGCAAGAAGCATCTTTTAGATGCACCGGCTCTTTTAGACCATATATGTGATGATTGTCGGGAACACTTTGACTCGGTGACCAAAAAGCTTGAAGCAATTGATATACATTATGATATAGACAAAAATATTGTTCGTGGCCTGGATTATTACACCAGAACTGTATTTGAATTCGTGTCTGAAAACATAGGAACCCAGGGCACAGTATGTGGCGGAGGACGTTATGACGGATTGGTCGAGGCCTGCGGCGGAGCACCAACACCCGGAATAGGATTTGCTCTTGGAGTGGAGCGGCTTCTGCTTGAAATGAACAGTCAGGGAATTGAGTTTCCAATGTCAGATGTCCCTGATATTTATATCGGGGCAATTGGTGAAAA
>CAZPIS010000112.1:0-6358 GCA_964586745.1 uncultured Ruminiclostridium sp. | reverse complement strand
TTTCTAAGCATATTGGCAAGCTTGCCGGTAGTTGTAGTCTTACCTGAGCCTTGAAGGCCTACCATCATATAAACGCTGGGCGGAGCAGGCGAATAGGTCAGCTTTGATGGTACTGACCCCATTAACTTTATCAGCTCTTCATGTACTATTTTAACTATTTGCTGTCCCGGGGTAAGGCTTTCTAAAACGCTTTGTCCGACAGCTCTTTCGGTTAGAATATTTACAAAATCCTTAACTACCTTAAAATTAACGTCAGCTTCAAGAAGCGCAAGCTTTACCTCGCGCATCATTTCTTTAACATCCTTCTCGGTTACACGTACAGAGCCCTTCATTTTCTTCATCAGGTTCTGCAGCTTTTCTGACAATCCTTCAAAAACCATTTATAACCTCTATATCATACGATATCTTTTCCCTATAATGTGTCCAATATTCTTTCCAGTAAATCCATTGCCTGCTTATAATCAGCATCCTCTTTAGACTCGGGGAACCTCTTTCCCATGCGTTTCAGACTTTTTAATGCCTTCTCAATATTTTTTTCCTGCTCCCTGAATCGCTCTGCAAGTCCAAGCCTTTTTTCGTATCCTGCAAGGGCTTGTTTAGCCTTGCGGATACTATCATGAACACCTTGCCTGCTAATATTGAAATCATCGGCTATTTCTCCGAGGGAAAGATCGCTGTTATAATGGAGATCCATTATTTCATACTGTCTTTCGGTTAGCAGCTGACCGTAAAAATCCAATAATACAGTCATTTCATAGATATCCTCAACAGTATCTAAAGGATTCGGTTCAGCTTTTATATTATCATTCATAAGTATACCATCTGTCAAGTATTTTTGCTTTACAGCTTAAAATTATATTGTAAAAGCAACAATCTGTCAATACATTAAGGCGGCAGTCAGGAAGCAAAAGAGCCGTCCCCATGCTTCCTGAGAAATCCGGATTCGCTCTCGTCTACATGGGGTAATTGGCGCTCATATATTGTAAACCAAATAAAAATCATGATGCCGCGAAGTAACGCCGAAACTGTAATACCCAACCATAAACCATTCAGCCCCATCCACTGGGCAAACCACCAGCAGAGAATGGGACGTATAATATTTGATGCGATACTGCACAAGCTCGGCGGCAGAGTACGGCCCATACCCCTAAAGGTACCGGCACATGCACCCTCCAGTGCCATAAAAAGCTGGCATCCTGCCAGGATGCTTAGATAGGTAGCACCCATATCCAAAATTTCCGGGGGTTCCTTTAAGAAAAGCGAGAAGAAATATCTCCCGCCAAATATCAAAAACAAGGTTACAAAACCTTCCCAAGCAAGCAGAGTAAATAGTGAAATACGGTAGCCTCTCCTGATACGAGCCCATTTTCGGGCTCCGTAATTTTGTCCTACAAATGCCGTAACAGCAGAAGAAAATCCACCGCCAATCAACCATGATAAGGATTCAATCTGGCTTCCCACCCGTTGTACCGCAACAGCAGTATCCCCGTACCATGCGGACACCATTCCTGTAACAACCATTGCAAGAGCCGTAAAAGCTCCGCTTTCCAGGGCTACAGGCAAGCTCCATCGCATAATCTGACGTACTCTGTCAGGATTTAAACGCCCTAGAATTCGCAAATGTTCAAAAGGTCTATGAGGGTGACGCTTTATGAACCATATAAACAGCAAACACACGATAGCCTGAGCTATAACTGTGGCAATAGCCGCTCCCTCTACATCCCATCCCCATACCAGGATCATCAGCGGGTCCAGAATCATATTAACTAAAAGGCCCACAGCATTTGCCCAGAAGCTAAGCCGGGAATTACCCGCACCATTGAACACACCGGTAATCGCAGCGGATAAATAGGCTAGAGGTATACCCACTCCTACGATTCTTAGATAAGCACAAGTTTTATCAAACACATTTTGCTGACTCACCCGAAGCAGTGAAACCAGTGGTTCAGTAAATATTATCAAAACCAGCCCATATAATATTCCAAGAACTAATGCGATTCGCGTAGAATCCTGGGCGTAACCCTGCGAAGACTCAGTATCTCCCCTACCCAGATTCTGCGATGTGCCAATTTCCGAACCCATTCGCCCTATCATTAAAAGAGCCATACCCAACCACAGATACATGCCTGCCAACCCACTTGAAGCAACAGCCACCACAGACTGCTCGGTGCGGCCAAGCCAGAACATGTCGGTAAGATTATATGCCATCTGCATAAGTTGTGTACCCATAATAGGCACTGCCACCTTAAGCAGCTTTTCTAATATACTACCCTGAGTCAAGTCAAACGAATTTGAAGCCATAGTTTAAATCAGTCTTTCCATCCTATATTTAGTTATTTCATTATGCATTTCTATGTAAATAGTGTCAAGTATAATGGCCTATTTCTATGCTTCCCGATACTTTACTTCTACAATAATCTTATCGCACGGGAGTTATAGAAACGCATCAATCTATTCAGTTATTTGTATATTGTTATCTTTAGAATAATTCGTTATAATTTTATATGCACAATCAAGAGGTGAAAAAATGAGACTGAGAAATGTTCCTAATGCTTATGACAAACTAGAAGAATGTAACAATTTCATCCGGGAGCCGAAACCTCTTAGAGGTAATTGGCTTAAATATTTTAAAAACAATCAACCTATATATATGGAAATAGGCTCCGGTAAAGGACAATTTATTACAGAGCTGGCCTTAAAAAACCCTCATGTTAACTTTATCGCCCTTGAGAAGTTTCCTGCGGTATTAATAAAGCTTATACGTAAAATACCCGGCGAGGGTCTTGATAATCTTGCTGTAATCAGCTTTGATGCCGAGAATCTGGAAGAAGTATTTGAACCGGGTGAAGTAGATAAGCTATATCTGAATTTTTCTGATCCATGGCCTAAAAAGCGTCATGCCAAAAGGCGCCTTACTTCTCCGGAATTTTTAACCCTCTATAAGAAAATATTAAAGCCCGGATCAGCCATAGAATTTAAAACTGATAACCGTCCCTTATTTGATTATTCTCTGGAAACATTTGAGAGCTCCGGCTATAATATTGTTCAAACCACCTTCGATTTGTATAACAGTAGCTTATTGGAAGGAAATATCCCAACAGAATATGAGATGAAATTCCACGGTCTGGGAACACCAATAAACAAATTGATAGCAGTATATGACATAATTAACGAGACAAATGAGGATTTTAGTATTGATATGAAAGCTTAGAAATGACATGATATGAGATAAATGTTAAATCGGCCTCATTTCCCGATATTGCAAAAAGCAGTTTATGTGAAAAGGTACTCAAAACATTATCGTTTGAGATTGACAACGTGATAATTTCTATTGTATACTTTAATTCGTCAGTTATGGGAACCTAATCTAAGCTAAAAGTCAAAGCTTCGTAATAGGCGAACATGAAACTTGAAAACCTGATGTAGGGGAGTAGCTCAGTTGGTAGAGCAGCGGTCTCCAAAACCGCGTGTCGCGAGTTCGACCCTTGTCTCCCCTGCCAGATTGAAAAGTTCCTATTCAAGCGTTTTATAGCCTTGAATAGGAATTTTTTTTGTTCAATGAAGTATTATAAACCGCATGTCACAGTTTTTCATCATCAAAATAGCCTTTATATTCTATATCGGGACAATTACGCGGGTAAGATTGTGAGCGTTATCGATTTGAACCGAGCCGTCAGCCTCGGTTTCCAGATAGATTTCCTGCGGGTAGCCAGTAGGTGTATAACCATGTTCACCAATATACCTACATAAGGCTTCGTATGCCTGCCAAATATCATAATAACTGCCCCTGTAATTCACAGCTACTGCATTCCCGGATGGATATAGAACCGCTTCCGATGGCGCGTTTTTCTTATCTATGGGCATACACGCATTGATAACGAAATCCGTCACCTTAAACTCACCCTTCAAAAGGCTATCGTCCGGGTACTCGCAGAACTCAGGCCACTCGCAGCTTATATGTATACCCTTTAATATAAGCTCATCATAGAATTCACCGACAGCTAAAATTGCAGACTCTCCGTCTTTTGCATCTATCGTACGGCAGAGGCACAGTCGCTCAGGCAGGAAAATCTTATGAACGAAAAGTTTGCCTGGGCGGGTATTCCTTATTCTTAAATTCTCGATAGCCATGCTTAGTGCATTCCACCGTTCTACTAAAGCGGCAATTTTGACATCGCTATCCATATCACCATCCAAATATTCCTTTATTTCGGGCAATGAAAGCCCCGCATCCTTTAACCTCAAAATCGTCCGTAATCGGAGCAGATTATTGCGACTGTAATAACGGTAGCCGGATTCAAGGTCGGTGTGAGCCGGCTTAATAAGTGATTTGGCTTCATAAAACCGCAATGCATTGATACTTAACCCGCAGGTAGCGGCAATCTCACCAATTGAGTATAATCCTTCCGGTTTTGGCATGAAGCGAACCCTCTCTTCTAATAATTAAAATAACTTAATTTATGACAAAAAAACACATATTTCTTACTTATACGCTTGACTCTCGCGTTAACACGAGGTGTAAACTAATAATATCATGAAATATTTTCTGTAACAAGATTAGCTTATGCTGTGGAAGGAGTATACAAATATGAGCCTGTATAGCCACTGCCTAAAGCATCAAAAAGATTATCTACTGGAACAATGGGATGCAGAAAAAAACTCCCCACATAAACCTGAAACGATCGCCGCCAGCAGTACAGAAAAAGTCTGGTGGAAGTGCGAAAAAGGCCACTCTTGGCAAACACAGCTTTCTTCCCGCGTCCGGGGAAGCACCGGATGCCCGGTCTGCCTGCGTGAAAAAATCGACGCACGAATAGAAAAACGACACACTATCAAAGCAGTGAAAAAACAACATGGAAAACTGAATATTGGAGGTATGGAGAAATGAAAAGTAAACTATTGAGCCTATTACTTGTTATGTGTATGGTTATTAGCCAGTTGCCGATAACTGCTCTAGCAGATGCGGTTTATAAGCTATATGTGGGTAATACACTTGTGTTTGACTACATAACCATCTCTCCTGAATCCCCCTGGGAGACAGGGACCACCTATTACTGGAAAGCCGCGGCAAGCGGAGATCATGCCTATGCCCAGACAGGCAGTGCAAACGATTACCTATTCTCTGTGAACTTTGACGAGGGCAGTGAGAGCTTCACCCTTACGCTCAATGGGGTGAATATTACAAGTTACCTTCAGGAAGAAGTAAGCGAATTTGAAACCATCAACTATGGCGTTTTATGTACCACGGCCCTGAATATTTATCTGAACGACGGGGCGGAAAACAGCATTGCCGTAGCTGACACAGATATTCCCTATGGCATATACACACCGGACGTCCTTACTATAAGAGGCGATGGGAGTCTGATCGTCACCGGGAGCGGGTTGTCTTTACAAACAGGTATTTGTGGGGTCAACGGCATCACAATTGAAGGCGGTGAGACTTTTGTATATGATGTCGGTTACGGCATAACAGCAAACAGTGGACCCATAACCGTTTCAGGTGGCACAGTCGACGCTTATGCGTCTGAATCCGGCCTCACTGCAAACAACTCCGGCATAACAATTTCCGGCGGACAATTAACCGCAACTGGCAATTCGGAGGCTCTATACACCACCGGCTCCGTCTCGGTAACCGCCAATACCTACAGATTCAGAACAAACACAGAAGCCTCGGCTCCGGGGCCTGACTATACGCTGTCTCTCGACATGGAGTTTGCTAACAGCAACACATTAAAATACGTTGAAATCATTTCATGCGACGTCTATGTCGGAGGGCAAAATGTTTCCGGTGCAGCCGGCGCCGTCACCTACTGGCTCAATGACAATGCCGGCAGCATTACGGATATCGGCGCGGACTCAGATCATTATAATGTCAAATATGACGGATTCACCCAAACGCTGACTCTTTTTAATGCCAACATGACCGGCGTGTATTCGGATCGGCTTACACCGGATGATGAAGATGAGACCGTCGCCTCTGTCTTCGCGCTATCAAGTCTCAACATTGTACTGGAGGGCGAAAACCATATAGTGCCTGCCAACTCGGGAATAGGGATCGTAGCGAAGGACGGGCTTGACTTCAGCGGAGACGGCAGTCTTATTAATGCCGCAAGTAATGGAGCAGGCATCCGCGTCATTAACGGAAACATTGATATCCACAGCGGCAGCATAGACGTCGAAGGAACCTACGGTATTTATGCCGGAGATGGGAATATCAATATTTATGGCGGCAACATCAGCGTTGAAGGACAATGGCATGGTATTTATTCCTCTAGCGGAGATATCAATATCTACGGCGGAATGGTCAGTGCCAAAAGCCTTAAAGACCGCGACACCTCTGCTGTGGGTGCTTATAATG
>CAZPIS010000111.1:1482-6375 GCA_964586745.1 uncultured Ruminiclostridium sp. | reverse complement strand
TCTGTATTGCGTTCATTTATATTGATATTTATAAGATTATAAAGCACAATTACGGCAAGGGCTCCTGCGGCAATAACCAATACAATAACTATAAAGCCAATACTGGAAAGCAAATTTTTATAAGGTTTTTGGGCCTGAGACATAAATTCGGCACTTGAAACTGCTTTACTTAACATCACCTTTTCTATGGCATCATCCTGTGAATCCTCTGTTAATTGAGACTTTACCAGTATGGTATTGGAAGTGGGTTCAGTATCAAAATAATGGGCATATGATGTTTGAGATAAATAAATATAGCTTCCTACATAGTTTTCACACAAGTCGGTTATAAACAATTCTACAACTATTCCGTCAGCATTTTCAACCGCTATTTTTTCTCCCTTTTTAAGATTTAATGAATCGGCAAGCTTCTCGGACAATATAACAGATTCATTGTTGAACTCCAGCGCTTCTCCGGTTTTTCGATTTCTTAGATTTATAAATCCATTAAGGCCGGAAACTGTTTCCGGGGCAATAATATTTAACTGAAAGCTATCCTTCTTTTGATTAACGGTTCCTGCCTCTGTGAATACCTTCGTATAATTGGTGACCATAAAAGAGTCATTTAAAAAATTCGTGAGTATGTCATCAAATTCCTCTTTAGGATCTAGTTCTATACGAAGCTGGTACTGCATTATACCCTCAAATTGAGTATTTGCAATGTCTTTTATGGAATCATTTACGCCAAATCCGGCCACCATCAGGGCTGTGCATCCGGCAATGCCGATTACAGTCATGAAAAAATGCTTTTTATAACGAAAAATATTACGCGCCGTGGCTTTATAGCTAAATTTCAGACGGGACCAGATAAAGCCTATCCGCTCTAGGAGAATACGCTTTCCGGATTTTGGAGCCTTGGGCAGCATGAGGCTTGCGGGCTTTTCCTTAAGGGTATGATAACATGCATTAACAGCTGCTGCCATTGTGCAGAGGACGGCAATAACTGACGACGAGACAGCATATTCCCACATGAAAGCTGCATTGAGAGGAGGAAGGTGATACAACATCCCGTATGCCAACCATATTACATTCGGCAGAATATTAAATCCCACAAGAAGACCGACTATACTTCCCGATATACTTGCAAGACCGCAATAAACAAGATATTTGGACATAATTGTACCTTTTGTATAGCCTAAGGCTTTAAATGCTCCAATCTGTGTACGTTCCTTTTCAACCATTCTTGTCATGGTTGTAAGGGTTACCAGTGCTGCAACAAGGTAGAAAAACACAGGAAATACTGTTGCTATGGCTCCTACCTTATCAGCATTCATTGAAAAGCTCACATAGCTGATATTTGAATTTCGATCCAGAACATACCATTCGGGCAACTCGATTTCGGTGATATCCTTCTCGGCATCGGCAATTTCTTTTGCGGCGTCTGCCAGCTCATTTTCAGCTTCTGATTTAGCGTCAAGGTATTCGGCCTCTCCATCGGCGAGCTCAACAAGACCTTTCTCATAATCAATCTGTCCTTCAGCCAGTTCTTCTTCAGCATCACGAATTTTTCGCTCGGCATCAGCGGTTTCCTTTTTTAGGGTCTCCTCGGCTTCGGCAACTTTATTAATGCCGTCATAGTATTCTGCCCATCCGTCATCAAGTTCTTTTCTTGCGTCGGAGATTTCTTTTTCCCCATCCTCAATTTCAAGTTTGGCATCTTCAAGCTCAGCTTTTGCATCCCTGATTTCTTCCCAGCCATCTGCCAGCTTTTGACGATTCTCATCCAGTTCCTTTTTTGCTTTTTCCAGGTCGATAACACCCTGATCATACTCTTTTTTACCTTCGTTAAGGGATCGGTATCCTTCGGCATAATTATACCATCCGGAGCTTATCTGTGATGCGGCATTATCAAGCTTGGCTTTTGCACTATTTAGCGCATCCCAATTACTTTTTAAAGCATTGGCATCCTGGGGGAGAGATACTAAAGCCTCATTGAGTGGTCCGAGATTATGCTTTTGCTGCTCATATGCTGCTTTTAATTGTGCAAGTTGCAATTTTGCCTCGTCTAAGGTTATGCCATCGGGAGTAGTTGGAACACTCTGTTCTAATGAACTAATATAGGTTTCCAATTCATTTGCCTGGGTTTGTAAATCAGTGATTGAATTAATTTGTGATTGTATATTAGATCTCATGTTCATAAGAACATTTGTTAATGCAAAACCAACTGTTCCAGTAGTATCTTGTTCCATAGCCGTAAAGAGTTCTTGAAAGTTCACATAGTTTAACCCTGCAGAAGAAAGACCGCTTAGAACCTGATTCATAAGCTGGTCAAATTTCGCTTTTTGCTCGTTGTATTGCTGCCTTCCGTCTGCCAGTTCTATTTCCGCTCTAATAAGCATGGCTCGGGCCGCTGCAAGATCTTCTTCTCCTTCTTCAATCTTATTTTTAGCCTGGGCAAGCTTTTTTACTCCATCCTCATATTCAAGCTCGCCTTTATCAAATTCTCTTTGAGCTTGGGATATTTCCTGAAGACCTTCAAGATATTCCAAGTATCCTTCGTCATATTTTTGCTTACCATCTTCAAGCTCCGTGATTGCATCGGCAAGCTTCTTTTCTCCATCTTCAAGTTCAATTAGCGCATCAGCAAGCTCCTGCTTTGCGTCATTGATTTCATTATTAGCGTCAGCAGTTTCTTTTTTTAATGTGTTTTTAGCATCGGCAATTTCTTTTTTTCCGTCCTCAATTTCTGCCTTTGCTTCTAAAAGCTCCTTTTTACCGTCTACTATATCCAACCATGCGTCATTAAGCTCGGTTTCAGCCTCCTTTTTGCCATCCTCATATTCGGCTTTTGCTTCCTCTATTTTGTCATTAGCTTCTGCCACTACCTCTCTGTAGCGAATTTCAGACCGTGTGTAACCTAAGGACTCAAGCTTATCAACAATATTTTCTATCGCTATTTCATAATCCTCGGTGAATGCGGTTATTTCGGAAGCTCCTTCTACGGTAATTAAAAAATCTGTATATACATCCAAGGCGTAATTGCTATCAAAAACATAAATAATTGCGCCAATTCTTCCGTTACCGATATTTGTTTTTTCTTTTTCATAAGAAAAATAGGAGGGATTTGAAACCACTCCGACTACAATAAATTCAGTATTATTATAAGTATCCCCGAAATTTTCAAAATCCTCATTTTCGCTCGATATTTTAATGGTTGAACCAAGTTCTATACGGGCTAAATTTCCGCCTTCTTGTTCGACCACACACTCATTTTCAGCTTGGGGCATCCTGCCATTTATTAGCTTCAGCTTACTAATACCGTATGATTTTTTGCTCTCAAAAAATATGGTTGGAAGGCCGTAAACTCTTGTAGGAAGGATTCCGCTTGTATTGATTTCGGTCAATATATCTGTTACATAAGCCGGCATGATCTGCTTAACATCTTCGATTTCCGAAACAGCTTTCAGGTCTGCATCAGTTAGTCCCATTGTGGCTTTGATAAAAATATCAGCCATATTATAGGCATCGTAGTACCTGTCAATTGATGATTTCATGTCGGGGGTGGTTGCAAGAAGACCCGCAAGAAATCCTACACCAAGTGCAACTATGGCAAAAATGGCGACAAATCGACCGAGGCTTCCTTTAATTTCACGAAGGATTATTTTGATAAAGGTCTTTTTCATGAGGTTACCACTCTATCCTTTCGACCGGGACAGGAGCAGTGTTAATAAAGGTTTTTTCTACTTTTCCATTCTTAAAATAAATCACACGGTCTGCCATTTGAGTGATTGCCTGATTATGTGTTATGACCACAACGGTTTTTCCTGTTTGGCGGCAATTATCCTGCAATAGCTTTAAAATATTCTTTCCGGTGCTGTAATCAAGAGCGCCCGTAGGTTCATCGCATAATAATATTTTGGGGTTTTTAGCTAGAGCTCTGGCAATTGAAACTCGCTGCTGCTCTCCACCTGAGAGCTGTGCGGGGAAGTTTTGAGTTCTGTCTGAAAGCCCTACCTGAGCCAAGGCCTCAACAGGGTTCATGGGATCATGGCAAATTTCCGAAGCCAGCTCAACATTCTCAACAGCTGTTAAGTTTTGCACAAGATTATAAAACTGAAAAACAAAACCCACATCATGTCTTCGATAGTTGGTAAGCTGCTTTTCATTTAATCCGCTGACCTCTTTCCCGTCAAGGATTATTCTTCCGTCATCACAGGAGTCCATACCTCCCAGCAGATTTAAAACAGTAGTTTTACCGGCACCACTGGGCCCTACAATAACACAAAATTCTCCCTTTTCAATACTGAAATTGACCTTGTCAGCTGCAAATATTCTTTGCTCGCCCATTTTATAGCATTTTGTCACGTCTTCAAATAAAACATAATTGCTCAAAGCTGTCCCACCTTATTTTCCATAACACTCATCGTAAGTTCAATCAATCTGTTAAGCTCAATAACGTTATTTTCTCCTAAACCATCTATCATTAAATCAAAATATCTTTCTACAATATCCTGTTTAAGCTTAATATAAGTCTCGCCCTCAGAGGTTAATATAACACTCATTCGCCTTCTGTCACCCTCTGACATTTCCATGAAGACATATCCCTTTTTACGAAGAGAGGATAATGCGGCAGTAATTCTTGACCTCGAAACATGAAGCATATCACTTAATAATGACGGATTGATTTCTCTGTCAGGGTTATGTAAAAGATACCAAAGGATGTGCATTTCTCCTTGAAGAAAGACTGCAAGATTATTAAACACTTCCATTTCATACATTCTTGATAACGATGTAAACAAAATAGATCTCAATTGTAAATTATCCACGTGACGCCTCCGCAAATTATTATTCAAAAATAATAATAGTTAACACTATTAATTATAATCTCTATTAACTATTATTTCAATAAAAAAG
>CAZPIS010000111.1:0-1382 GCA_964586745.1 uncultured Ruminiclostridium sp. | reverse complement strand
GTTTACAAGGAGCATTGCAGGGTTGAGTACGAAGATATACGGAATAATAAATGCTGTGATAGCTAATTTGGTTGCGATAAAGCCCGTCCTTATGGGGTTGCCTCCTGAAATGGCGGAACCTGCGTAAGCAGCCAATGCCACAGGTGGGGTTATGTCTGCCACGATACCAAAGTAGAAAACAAACATGTGAGCTGCCAATACAGGAGTTTCAGGTATGAGTTTCAAAATAATAGGTGCTGTAATAGTGGCCATTATAACATAATTCGCAGTTGTTGGCACACCCATACCCAGTACGATACAGGCTATCATGGTAAGAAACAGTGCGATGATATCTATACCGCCGGAGAGCAGGAGAAGACCATCGGCAAGCTTAAGACCGATACCGGTAAGGGAAACTATACCTACAATTATGCCTGCTATGGCACAGGCCGCGGCAACACCAATAGTGTTTTTTGCACCGTTCTCCAAGGATTCAACAAACGCCTTTGGGGTCAGACGGGTATCCTTTCGGAACATGCTGACTATAATGGAAGCGAGGATAGCCAGACATGCGGCACGGGAAGCGGTATATCCAATAGACATTGTTGTTATTAGCACAACAATAGGCAAAAACAGATATCCTTTATTAAGCATAAGCTTGAAGAAGTTGGGGATAGATTCTTTTGGCAGCCCCTTTAGTCCAAGCTTTCTTGCTTCAAAATGAACCATCAAAAAAATACCGGCGAAATAGAGTACTGCCGGGAAAATAGCCGCGACCGCTATGGTTGAATAAGGCATTTCGGTCATTTCAGCCATCAGAAACGCTGCCGCTCCCATGATAGGGGGCATTATCTGACCACCCGTAGATGCAGCGGCCTCTACCGCAGCGGCAAAATCCTTATCATAACCGGTCTTTTTCATAACCGGAATGGTAACGCTTCCGGAACCAACAGTATTGGCAACCGAACTACCGGAATACATTCCTTCAAGCGCACTTGATATAACTGCGACCTTGGCAGGCCCGCCGCTGGAAAAACCGGCTATGGAATTTGCAATATCTATAAAAAAGTTACCTATATTAGTTTTTTCGAGAAAAGCACCAAGTATAATAAACAATACTATAAAAGTTGAGCAAACACCTATTGGTGTACCGATTACACCATCAAGTGTATAAAATAGCGTATATACTATTCTATTTATGGAATATCCGGATACCATTGCATAAAGAACAAATACTGATGCTACAACCAATATAGGTAGACCTACCACTCTTCTGCATACTTCTGCAATTATTAATACACCTATGATACCAATTAAAACATCCAAAGAAGATATACGGGTGGCCTTTTGAGCCATTGCAGAAAAATTAAAAACATAGTAGAAGAAGGAACCCGTACCTATGA
>CAZPIS010000110.1:0-6390 GCA_964586745.1 uncultured Ruminiclostridium sp. | reverse complement strand
GGAAGAGAATTCTTGTTAATCTGCTTACTTCTCTTTGTTTAAAATCCATGCGAATTAGTCTTTCCTTCTTTGTGGTCAAAGCCTTAATAACCGGAGGCTGGATGATTGGAACCAGTGACATGTACGAGTATGCCGCAACTGTTAAGGGACCCATTATGCCCTTGTCCAATCCGAATGCGCTACCGACAAAAATCGTTGTAGGACCGTCGGCAGCTCCGATAACACCAATTGCTCCGGCTTCTTTAAGATCAAAGCCTAAAAACAGAGCTACCATCATAGTAGCAAAAATACCAAACTGAGCAGCAGCACCAAAGAATATCATAGAAGGTGTTTGAAACAATGGACCGAAGTCAATCATGGCTCCAACTGCTATAAAAATTAAAACCGGCAAAAGTTCATTTGCAATGGTTGCATCATAAAGTACACCAAATATTCCTGATTCTCCATTAGCGGGATTTGCTACGATACTGGTGAGGGGTATATTTGTCAAAATAGCACCAAAACCGATTGGAAGCAATAAAGCGGGTTCATAATCCTTTTTAATTGCCAGATAAATTAAGATACCCCCAATGGCAAACATTACTAACATCTTAATAATGTATTCAGCAAAAGTAGTACCGGCAGGTAAGCTTTGAATAAGCTGATCAAAATTAAATACCATTTGTCATCTGTCCTCCTGAAAGTAAATTATTTTCTCATTATAACAATGTTTAAATCTTATGTATTATATCATTTGCATTATTACCGGGCAATAGAAAAAGCGAATATACTGTTGTAAAAATGTTTCTGACAACACTTATGCTGTCTATTTTTGGCTAATCTTCAGGTAATATATTCCATCAATATTTACATCCTTACATTCAATTTCTTCACTATCCTGTGTAAATTTATCTCTATAAAGATTTTCGGCAATCTTTCCATATTCTCCGGCTTCTTTAGCATTTACACTTGTTTCTACATAAGAATTAAAATCGTTAAAAATTTTAATCATTTTACCTAAATTTTTCAAGTTCATATGTTGCTCTATAAAGGCCTTTGTAAAAGCAATCTGGTTATTTTTCCTTTCAATATCTCCTATGCCTTTATACTTACCTTTTTCATCAATTCCCTGACGATAGCGTACAAATCCCTCGGCATTTTTTCCGTCTAAAACTTGTAATCCCTTTTTGATATTGATTTCAAGATTCTGAGTTGGGTCTTTATACTTCATAAGATACGGAACATCTATTTTTACTCCTCCGAAGTAATCTACCAATTTCCTGAAGCTTGACGGCTTTATATAGACATAATCATCGATGTAGATATCAAAGATCTCTTCTATAATGTCAGCTGTAAAGTCGTAGGCTGGATTGTTGAAACGACCCTTGCCATCCAAATAATTAACCTTTTCGCCAAGAAGATGGGCTGCGTTGATTTTATAAATACCTTTTGACTTGGAATAGGATGACCATACCTTTTTAAGGTCTTTTTTAAATTTATCGCTATAATCTATGTAAATATCCCTAGGCAGATTTACGAGTTTAACTATATTGTTTTCATCATCCAGACTTGCTATAAGCAGGGTGTCATAATTACTGCCGGATTGATCGGGACCGATAACAAGCACATTAATATTGTTTTCATTTACAAGATTTTTTGAATACCTCTGGTTATTTGTTAAATTATATGGCTTACTGTTATCTTTTCTACGGTTTCGTATAGAATCTGCACCATCCTCAGAATTAATTATACGCCCGATAAACTGGAATACAGGATCATCCTTAACAACATATACATATAAACCTATGATTCCGACGAGGATTATTGATAAAATTATTACTAATACTAACAAAACATTGCTTTTCTTTTTATTGCTCATACTCTGATCACCTTAATTGTTTTTTTCTCTACACATTTTTACACAATGAATGAATAGTGTCAATCTTGTTTACATAACTTTCCTGTGATACTATAAGATTGTCATATACAAAACGTATAAAGTATTCGGAGCGTCGTATAGGGTAATCGCTTTTGGAATTAAGGGGAGAGTATTATGAAAAAATTTATTGAGGATTTTAAGAGCTTTGCCATGAAAGGTAATGTTATTGACATGGCAGTCGGCGTCGTTATCGGTGGTGCCTTCGGAAAAATTGTCACATCTCTGGTTGCTGATATTATTACTCCATTGATTAGCATGATAACCGGCAAGAATAATTTAGCCGGTTTAAGTATTCCATTGTCAGGTGAAAAGGGTGCAGAGGGCTATGTCGGCATAATGTATGGGCAGTTTATTCAAAATATAATTGACTTTTTAATAATTGCATTGAGTATTTTTATTGTAATAAGGATTATAGGTAAATTTAAGAGAAAAGAAGAAATCAAGGAAGTAGAAGCAGCTGCTGAAGTAAAAGAAACACTTTCAAAGGATCAGGAACTCTTGACGGAAATCAGAGACCTTTTAAAAGAAAATAAGGATTAATAATGTTTAATTTATTTGGTTAATAAACAGGCAATAAATGACAATCATAATGCTTATGATATATAATTCATTCTAGTGTGGTATATGTCTTTTACAAGAGCCAAAATTATCACTACAAGGGTGATTATATGTCATTTAGCGCTTTAAAGATCTGTTCCGAAAGAATAGAGAATTATTTACGATATCAACCGGGATATCCTAAAAAACTATTGAATTTTCTCTATGAAGAAGTTGGATTTTTAAGAGAATCAGTGATAGCTGATATCGGCTCCGGTACAGGAATTTTAACAAGACTTCTTTTGGAGCGGGGTAGTCGTGTGGTGGCTATAGAATCCGACCATCAAATGAGAGATATAGCTGAGAGGCTCTTGAACGATGAATTTCAGAGATTTGTTTCACTTAATGCTACTGCAGAAAACACGACATTGTCTGATGAATCTGTTAACTATATCGTTTGCGCCCATTCTTTAAATAGCCTCAACATAGATAAATGCAGGGATGAGTTTTTTAGAATAATAAAGCCTTCCGGAGCCGTGGTTTTTTTATATAATCGGCTAGATCAAGAGGAGGGGTTTTTAAAAGAACATCAGAGTTTGTTAAATCAGTACAGAGTTTATCCTGAAAAAAATTTCAGCAGAGAGTTATCAGAAAACGAAATATTTAGGTTTTATGCTTCAGCAACTTATAACCATTTTTCGTTTCCTAACAGACAAAGTCTTGATTTTGAGGGAGCAAGAGCTATATTGTTATCGGACAGTAGTCTTCCGGAACAAGGGGAAGATGGGTATAATGATATGCTTGAAGAGCTTTATAATATTTTTGAGAGATATAATCAAAACAGAAAAGTCTTTATAAACTACACAACAGAAGCATATATAGGCGTATTAGGAAAATAATGAATAATTTAATTAATATGGTTATAATCTATAAAACGAAACATCTCGGTGTTTCGTTTTTACTTACTAAAAGCACGTATTAATCAACTCTATAGGCTTATTTTTTATCGTTGACTTTTATTGCTTACGGTGCTAATTTAATATTGGTTCTTTTAATGGACACTAGTAGAATGCACTGAATTTATATATATATAAATTTTTGTGATTTATGTCACATTAATATACCTGCTTAAAGTGATAAAGTATTTATTAAGGAACAGAAAGGGATGATAATATGCAAAAGCAAATTATATATTTAGATCATGCTGCGACAACTTATGTGAAACCTGAGGTTTTCGAAGCTATGAAGCCTTATTTTACAGAAGAGTATGGCAATCCTTCATCAATTTATTCAATAGGGCGTTCAAACAGAAAGGCTGTTGAAGATGCTCGTATAAGTGTAGCTAAATCAATAGGTGCAGCTGAACCTTCCGAGGTTTATTTTACAGGCTCAGGTACTGAGGGTGACAATTGGGCTATTAAAGGTGCAGCGCTTGCGTTGAAGAAAAAGGGTTCACACATTATAACCTCAAACATCGAGCACCCGGCTGTTTTGGCAACATGTGAATTTTTACAGAAGCAGGGGTATGAAATCACCTATATTAAGGTAGATGATAAAGGCTTGATTAATCCGGAGGATGTAGACGCGGCAATTCGGCCCGACACCGTTTTGGTTTCTGTTATGATGGCTAATAATGAGATTGGTACAATAGAACCAATAAAGGAAATAGCTCAGGTATGTAAAAAACATGGTGTGCTATTCCATACGGATGCAGTACAGGCTGCCGGAAATATTCCAATTGATGTAAAGGATTTGGGAGTTGATCTTCTATCTGTTTCCGGACATAAATTCTATGGCCCAAAAGGGATTGGTATGTTATATATAAGAAAGGGTGTAAAAATTGAGAATTTTGTTCACGGCGGGCATCAGGAAAGAAACAAGCGTGCAGGTACAGAGAATGTTCCCGGCATTGTAGGCTTTGCTAAAGCTCTAGAACTAGCCAATGTAAATATGGAAGCCCACTATAAGAAACTGAGTAATTTAAGAGAAAGAGCATTAAAAGGAATTACAGAGAGAATTCCGCATATTCGTGTAAACGGGAGTATGGAAAGTCGCTTGCCGGGGAATGTAAATGTCTCATTCAGATTTGTTGAGGGAGAGTCGGTGCTCCTGATGCTTGACATGAAAGGGATTAAGGCCTCAAGCGGCTCGGCGTGTACTTCCGGATCTCTTGACCCTTCCCATGTACTTCTGGCCATTGGATTACCACACGAAATTGCCCATGGTTCTCTGAGAATGTCATTCGGGGATATTAATACCGAGGAGGAAGTTGATTATTTAATTGATTCCTTGGATGAAATAATAAACAAACTTCGCAATATGTCTCCTCTTTATGAGGACTTTAATAAAGGAGTGTGAACTATAATGTATAGTGAAAAAGTAATGGATCATTTTTCAAATCCCCGCAATGTCGGTGAGATAGAAAACGCTGATGGTGTAGGCCAGGTTGGCAATGCTAAGTGCGGAGATATCATGAAAATGTATTTAAAAATTGAAGACGGTATTATCAAGGATGCAAAGTTTAAGACCTTTGGATGCGGAGCGGCTGTGGCTACAAGCAGTATGGCTACAGAAATGCTAATCGGAAAAACAATCAAAGAGGCAGAAATGATAAGCAATAAAGCTGTAATGGAGGCTCTTGACGGATTGCCGCCGGTGAAGGTCCACTGCTCGGTATTGGCAGAAGAAGCAATTGCTGCAGCTCTTCAGGATTATAAAAGCAAAAACGGTCTTGCGGAAGATGACCGATACGAAGGATGCTCAGGATGTTGCGGAAGCTGTGGCTCCCAGGATTTGCGTCATGAACACCTTCATGGTGAAGAAGAATAATTAGTATATGAAAACCCGGTATAGAATTAACCATAAATGCGATGCCGGGTTTTTTCATATTAATTTTATTTTATAATAAATTTATGCCTCTAAAATAATACTATATAAGGGTGATGTATTTAGTGAGGTGCTTCATAGCAATTGAACTCGACAAGGAAACGCATAGGATACTTACTGAAGCTCAAAAAGAACTGATGAACCTTGGAATTATGGGGAAATTTACTCGTAAAGAGAATCTCCATCTTACTTTAAAGTTTCTAGGTGAGATTGATAAATCAGCTTATAATGACATATGTAGCCTATTGAAAAAAATTGCCGGAAAATATAAATTATTTGTTTTAGGATTGGATAGAATTGGTAAGTTTGATAAAGGAAGCAAAAATATTGTATGGGTAGGAATTTCTTATAATGAAAATTTAATATCTCTTTATAAGGATATAGAATCAGAGCTTGTTACAATAATGCCGATAAAAAAAGAGAACTATTATTTGCCGCATATAACTCTGGCTAGAGAAGCTGTTTTACCTAATACTGAGGGTGCTGAAATACATGAGAAGCTCAGGCACACATTTGAGGTACCGGGGATTTCACTTATGGAAAGCACCAGAGTCGACGGAAAATTGACTTATATAAGACGAGCATTTGAAAGCTTTACCGTATAACTTAAAGAATACTTGGCTATAACAGTAATGAAATTAAGGAGTATATATGTCTGAAAGTATAAAAAGAAAGTTATCAGCTATATTTAAAATTCTTTTAGTAATATTTCTGATTTTTTTATTTACAAAATTGTGGAAGTATATCTTGCCATTTATTATCGCATATTTCGTTGCTTCTTTAATCGAGCCTGTAGTAAAGTTTTTTGAAAGAAAGATAAGAATCCCCAGAAAAATAGGAACAGTATTTTCAATCTTATTTGTTTTGGGATTAATATCTTCCTTATTAGCCTTTTTGATCTCCAGACTAATAAAGGAAATTCATAATGTTTACTTAAGTCTGGAAATAAATATGGTCACTATAGAAGAATTCTTTGTCAGAACTATTGATCAGATAAATGGATTCTATATTCAGCTTCCTGATCAGGTAACGGATATAATAAATCAAGG
>CAZPIS010000109.1:0-6404 GCA_964586745.1 uncultured Ruminiclostridium sp. | reverse complement strand
GCCATTGCGGGTGCTGACAGGGCACTTGTTATTACTACCCCCGAGGTTTCGGCGGTTCGTGATGCCGATAGAATAATCGGGCTTTTGGAAGCTAATGAGGTAAAAAATCCGCAGCTGATTGTGAATCGTGTACGCCAGGACATGGTTAAACGCGGAGATATGATGTCAATAGAGGATATAATAGATATCCTGGCAATCGGGCTTATCGGTGTTGTTCCTGATGATGAGAACATTATTATATCTACAAACAGAGGCGAACCTGCCGTTAATGATAATAAGTCCGCAGCCGGACAAGCCTATAGAAATATTACCAGGCGAATAATCGGTGAGGAGGTTCCTTTTATGGATCTCAATACTCCCGATGGAATTTTCTCAAAGATGAAAAAATTATTGGGCTTTAAGCCGGCATAAGGAGTGAATGGGACATGATTGATTTATTCAAACTCTTAACGAGGAAAAAGGAAACATCAAAGGATGTCGCCAAGGAACGCCTAAAACTGGTATTAATACATGACAGATCCAATGTATCGCCCCAGTTCCTTGAAATGGTTAAAAGTGAGATAATTAAAGTAATTCAAAACTATATGGATATTGATGAGGAAGCTTTAGATATTCAATTAACCAAGACCAACAGCGATGACGGTGAAAGAGTTGTTCCTGCGTTGGTGGCCAATATACCCATAAAGGGTATGAAGAACGCCGGAAGATAAAGGTTACGGGGTTAGGAGGGTCTTAATGAATATAGCTCTTATTGCACATGACAATAAAAAAGAGCTAATGGAGGCATTTTGCATCGCTTATAAGTTCGTTCTGGCAAAGCATAAGCTTTTTGCGACAGGCCGCACCGGAGCAATTGTTTCCGAGGCAAGTGACTTGGAGGTTTTTTCTCTGGCCTATGGAAAGCTTGGAGAACAGCAGATAATTGCCCGAATTGCCTATAATGAGATGGATTTGGTCATCTATTTTATGGACCCTGAGGAAATTGACAATAGTGGCCTGTTAGAGCTGTTATCATTGTGCGATCAGAACAATATCCCGATAGCAACAAATTTGGCTACGGCAGAGGTTTTGATAATAGGACTTCAACGTGGTGATTTTGCTTGGCGCGATCTTGTCGTAAAAACGTGAAACATTTCTTTCATATAAAAAGCATATTCTCTCATATGATTAAAGAGTAAAAAATATGAGGGGTGTGTGTTAATGTCTCAGACTTCGGAGGTTGGTAATCAAGACCGTTATAAAAGCTATATTCAAAGGCGCAGGGTAAGTTTTGATAATTTCACAAACGATTCTGCAGCAGAAAGCAAAACAGATAAAAGCCCCATAAATGACATAGCTGATATGAGTCTTATTAACGAGCATAAAACTTATGAGGGCTTTTTTAGTCATAGCAAGGGGATCAATGATAAAGATACATATGATTCCTATAATACATATTCTCATCGATCAAATTTTCCGAACCATACAGACAAAAGCATCTATCAGCGAAAAAGTCCTGGTTCTTACGGAGCATCAAACCGCACTGCAATTGAAGAAAACAGGTCTACTTTACTTGCTATAAAGATTATAAAGCAAGCCCTTACCTGCTTCGCCATTCTGGGAATCATTGTGCTTTTACAGCAAAGGTCAGATACCGGAACCGTTTTAAATTATATTAAAAGTCAGGTTGTGGAGAACCATACAGAAATAAGCGGCCTTGTTTCCGAAGTGGAGAATATTATAACTGAATGCTCCGGATTTTTTGGAGGTTCACCCTGATATGTATTATTCTGGCATGTATGACTGCAATAATGGTACATGAGGGATTTCATATAATTGCAGCCCGCGTCTTTGGTGTCGCGCTATATGCCTTCAGGCCGTCAATATTAGGGATAAGAGCGCGGCTTAAAGGTGCCGGAAGCTATATAAAGCAAATAGCTGTATATTTTGCAGGTCCTTTTGGGAACTTTATTATAGCAGCACTTCTAAGTAATGCTGAAGGGTTTCTCTTAAATTTATACGAGGCTAATCTGGCAATCGGAGTTTTTAATCTTCTACCCATGTATCCCTTAGATGGGGGCCAAATTTTTATTATAATTGCTTATAAATTGTTGGGAAGTAACAGAACATTTAAAATTGCAAAAAGGCTTTCTTCAATAATAAAGGCCGCTATTTGTCTGACAGGCCTTATTCAGTTAGTCTTATATTTCAATCCAAGCCTTATGATAGCAGCTATGTTTATTCCGGGAGGAAGACTTCTTGAGGAGACGATTAGTATTATGAATTTGGAGAGCTTATTGAATCGTAAACAAAGAATCAGAAAGAAAAAACTATATCCTGTAAGAGAGTTTGTTGTAATGGGGAATTGTTCCCTACTGGAAGTAATGCAAAAGCTTGACTATGACTGCTTTCATATTATTTATATTTTGAATGATGATATGAAAATAGTTGGTCGAGTAACTGAGCAAGATATAATCAACGCTATTCAGACACACAGTCATGAGGAAAAAATATATGATGTGTTCAAGGCTGTGGTATGATATGCTTACTTTTGCAGCAAAGAGATAAAAAAATAGCTCTCAACTGTCCTTACGGTAACGGTTCTGGGCTTTTCGTTTTTGTCAAAAAGTTATAGCGAAATAAATCATTTTTTTGTTTCGGATAAAAGTTTTTTAATTTCACCTAAACTTCTGATTCTTTTTGTAAAGTCAAGATTGAATTTGCTTTCGATTTCAAGAAGGACGTCATCGCAATAGTTAAATAAATAGTAATACTGTTGCGCATAGGAACATTCGCATTTTCGCAAGCCTTCAAGCATTTTTGTGATGCTGTATTTATTGATCATTTTCAGTTGAAGTATGCGTGCAAGTACTAGTGATACAAAGCAGGTAAGGAAATGCACCCCATACGGACATGCTGAATACATAACCATCTCCGGCTGAAAGGGTAAACCAAATGTTGTCACCAGTCGTCATCCTCTTATCTACGACAACAATCGCCTTACCAAGTCCATACTGGGTCTTAATGCGTTTTAGGTTCGGGCGATAGGTCGTGCAGTCATTAGTGTTTCCGGAAAAGAGTTGATAAGTTATTGGTTGCGGAGGCGGGGCTTGAACCACACGACCTTCGGGTTATGAGTTATAATTTTACTTTTTAGCAATCTATTGAAATTTGGTGCAATTGGCAGTAATTTTTACTTATATCAAATCTTTCTTATTATAACCTCCGGTCATTTAGAGCAGTATTTATTGGCAATAAACATCAAACAAACATCAGGTCGTAGGGATTTGTTCTAATTAACCGACCTTTAATGTAATGACATTCCAATGAATCCGCAGTTATTACATTTAAGCCTGCTGTTATTACATTTCGGCACAGATTTATTATTTTTTATGTTATTATATGCTAAATTTGATCTGATTAAAATTTAGAAAAGGAGGGGGTAAGATATAAAAAACACAGATTGGTTTATTGGTTCCTTAAATTCTTATTAATTCAATAATAAAGCCGCATAATTAGTAAAGGATTTTTTTAATAACTGCTGTAGAAAACTTCATAGTTTTTATTTTTGATTTAGATTCATATTTATACTTAATAGAGGAGGCTAATTGCTGGAATAATGTTATCAAAAATATTTATACTGTTCTTGGAAGGAGAAATGTATTATGAGATCAAGACAAATAATCAAAGCAACAGTTGTTTTTACTATTATTTTATTAATTTTAATGCAAACAATCGCATTTGCTGTGACATATGAAACAACTAGCAATAATGATACAATGGCAAACGCTCAAACAATTGATCTGGGGTCAGAAATACTTGGTAAAATTAGTACAACGTCTGATGTAGATTGGTACAAATACTATGTTTTATCAGGGTCATCGCTTGTCGTAAGTTTAATTAATATTCCGACCGGATGTGATTACGATATAAAAATATATAACTCTTCGAGCACTCAAATATGCCAATGCCTAAGAACCAGTAATTCTTCTGAATTTGCTCGTATTTTATCATCCAGTATTACGTACACAGGATATTACTATATTAAAATATATAGTTATCAAGGGTCATCGACATCTAGTGAATACTCACTTTGCATGTTATCAAAAGATAATATGACAACATCAAATACGAATACATCGTTCAACCGAACAAATGCCGCAACCTATGCGAACAACTATTGTATAAATCCGAACAGTAGTTCCTATTATACTTTTCCACTAGATTGTACAAACTTTGCTTCTCAATGTTTATATGCAGGGGGATTACCTAAAAAACTACCAGTTTCGCCAGAAACTAGAGACTCGAATACAGTCTGGTTTAATGAAGATCCGTCGCCATATACATCGGCACCTCCAACAAGTCAATACTCAGCTACATGGACTGATGCTAATAGTTTAAAGCGGTATCTCACAAAGATATGTGATATTAGCGGGACATTCTATGGGAAAGCATATGGATGGAAAGCATATACAGGTAAAGAAGGGTATGCTAAATTTAGCGAAGTTTATAATTACTTATCAGCCGGTGATATTGTTATCTGGATGAATCGTGATAATCCTACTGGATGGCATAGTCAGGTTGTATATAGAAAATACACTGAAGGTGGGGTAAATAAAATAGAAATTGCCCAACATACAGGTAATGAATTTAAAGATTTGCAAAGTAGACTTAATAATAATCCTTCATACTGGGTTTTATTGGTAAAGGTAAGAAATTAGCTTTAAAAGAAAGGTAGTGAGGTCATGAAAAAGTCATTTGGAATTTTATCAATAGTTATTATTGTGGTTTTAATTGTTACTGCGAATACACTCATGGCAAAGCCCGAAAAAGTAGTAATTGAAGAAAAAAACATTTCGGGGAAAACACTTGAGGAATTAAAGGGTGAGTTCAAAAAAATTAATGATGAAAGGGACATTCTTTTATTGGATAGGCAGAACAACTATGATGGATACTCTAATAATTATCCAAAACAGGATAGATTAAATGAATTAGATGAGCTTAATTCTCTATATGAAAAAAATATAAGAAAACTTGATATGCGCAATATACTTGAACAAGGAGAATTGCAGGCCTGGGAAGAGTCATTGAAATTTTCTCTTGAGTATAATACGTCTTCTGAACTTGACCCTGACGGCAGGAAGCAATTGGAATGTAAAATAGGGCTTATTCTAATATCAAAGCTTAAGGATAGTATGAAAAACAAAGATAAGAGCAACATAGACCTTTATAAAGAATTTGAAGTTGTAAAACAAGCATTTCGTGCTTCAGACAGGATATGTGGATCAGAATCCATTAATTCTGTCGTAGAAGGGAAAAAGTTGCTTGAAAGAATCAGTACTCAGAAGTATACAATAAGCGATTTTGCTAAGGAATTTGATATACCAATTGATAAAATTGAATAATTGTAAGTTTATGTATCACATGAAAAGGGGCTGTCAGTTGCATGGAGAATGGCAAACGAATGGAATCTTGGATTTTCGGGTTCAAATTGGGCTGTAGTATATCATAATGCAAACTATTACGATTATATGCTTGATATGACATCTGATACACCAAACGGTGATGAATGGAAAAGTTTTAAGGAGACCATAGAATGGGAAAAAGAATAATAATTATGTTGATAATAGTATTAGTTATGTTACCGATCTCTAGATTCATCATTCACACCGTAAGTTGCAATAATACATATAAAATAACAGAAACCACATTGCGAGAACCTTCGGTATATTTTAATAGTGGTTTAAAAATTAAATATAATTATTTGTCAAATAGATTAAAAAAATATATTTCAGAAGATGATTTCTATGGTCTGTATACATGGTATGACGTATACAATAAATTTGATGGGATACAAAAAAGCAATACAAGTATAAACTCTATTAATAGATATAGCTTTAAATACATAATTTCATTTGTCGAAAATAGTGAACAAAAATCGGTATATTATAGAATAACATTTATTGATACATTATTTGGTATAAAAATTGATTATATTGACGTGAAAATCTCAGAAATACACAGTGAAGAATAGAATGGCAATTTAATGATTAATAATGCAAACTGTTTCTCAAGTTGAAACAATATATCGTAATAAGTGCTCCGCTTTGCAGCATTGGAATTTAGTTGCCTGTCCTTTGTAAGGTTTTTTAACGCATCAATTAATCCAATAACTTTCTTAAAAGCTACAGATTTCTAGCAGAATATAATTATCCAAACATCCTATAAACATCAAACAAACATCAAAGAAAAGCCCTACAACCCTTGTAATCTCAAGTCTTTTCAATAACCTCTTGCCCAAATAAATAGCAAAACCGCCTGTTCTGCTGAACAAGGGGTTTTCATTGTGCTGTGACCGAGCGGTAGATACAATTTTATTTTTCATAGGTCAGGGGTATTCAAATTCTCGTTAGGGTATTCAAAAT
>CAZPIS010000108.1:0-6406 GCA_964586745.1 uncultured Ruminiclostridium sp. | reverse complement strand
CCCTTAGCATTTTAGGTGCACTTGTTTTGGGCACGGCAGCAGTTGAGGCCAGAATTGTTAGTTCCTCGGTAATTATAATTGTTGCTCTAACGGGCTTAACTGGGCTGATGTCATTAAAAATAAAAGGGCCTACAATAATAATAAGGTATATCCTGGTGCTGCTTGCGGGCTTTTTAGGTCTTTATGGAGTACTGTTCGGTATTATAGGAATTGTTCTTCATCTTTGCTCATTAAGATCTTTTGGCGTACCCTACCTATTATCCTTTACTTCACTAAAATTCGGAGATATTAAGGATACAGTTATAAGAGCACCAATTTGGTTTATAAAAAAGCGCCCTGCATTTATTTCGGGAAAAAATAAGGTAAAAATAGGGAAAGCGAGTAAATAATATGAAAAAGCTTTACTTGCTATTATATATTATCATATTTTTATCACTAACTACAGCTTGCTGGAATTACAGGGAAGTAGACAAAATGACTATTGTAACAGGTTTTGCTATTGATAAGGCAGATCAAGGAAATTATTTATTAACTTTTGAAGTCGTTGATCTACATGAGGGAGGTAAAGAAGGTAAAATAAAATCCGAACTGATTGAATCAGAAGGTGAAACCCTAATGAGCGCAATCCGAAATACAATAAAAAAAAATTTCCCCAAATTATATTTCGGGCATACAACCATAGTTATTTTTAGTCGGGAAGTGGCTAATGAGGGAGTGTTGAAAGTATTAGATTTTCTCTTTAGAGATGCCGAGCCCAGATTAAACATAAATCTTTTTGTATCGGAAGATGAAACAGCAGGGGAAATATTGAGAGCCAAAGCCCTAACCTCAGAGCTCCTGTCAGTAGAAGTAACTAATATTTTGGATGAACAAAAAAGTCTTTCAAAAGCATTGCCTGTTCCAGCATACAAATTTGTAAACGCTTTAGTCGAGGATGGTATCTCGGCGGTTATGACCTCGATTTGCACTGTAGAAAATAATGAAGAAAAAGTTGTAAAACTATGCGGGACAGCCATTTTTAAGGAAGATAAGCTACAAGGGTTTATAAATGACGAAGAAACATATGCTCTAAGCTTTATATTGGATGAGGTTAAAGGCGGAGTTATTGTAGCGAATGTAGGCTCTGAAACAGATGAAGAAAAAATATCATTAGAAATACTGGGAAGCAGTACAAAGGTTAAACCGCTTTATGAGAACAATAAGTTATCAATAATAGTAAATATTGATACTAAAGTTTCTCTTATTGAACACAACTCAAAAAAAAATTTTAACGATGAGGAAGGAAGGAAAGAATTAAAAAAAATTGCCGAAGAACAATTAAAAAATAAAATTGAAAGCACAATAGAAAAAATGCAAAAAGAGTTCGGGGTAGATATTTTCGGGTTTGGTAACCGGTTTTACAAGGAGTTGCCAAAGGTGTGGAAGGAGCGGGAAAAAGAATGGGATATAATTTTTAAAAATTTAGAAGTCACGGTTCAAACAAATATAGAAATCAAGCATACAGGGCTTTTATTAGAGCCTATTAAGATAGGAGACTAAAAAATGTTAACTACTTTAAGCGTAGTAATTCTTGTTTTTTTATTTGTAATTATTGATCTTATACCTCAATATCAAAAGGAAGAATGGACAAGCTTTTTTCTTTCCGGAAGCCTTTTTATGATTGCATTAATAACTGCCGTTCTTATGGATTTAGAAGTTGAGATACCAACTACAACCGAGCCTATTAAAAAAATAGTAACTTTTATTTTTGGGTTAGACTAAAACAATAAAAGGAGTATTTAATTGGAAAAAGAGGTTATAAGCCAAAAACAGGCAGTCTTAATTATATCGACCTTTATTATCGGAAGCTCTGCTGTTTTAGGAGGCGGGTCACAAGCAAAGCAGGATACATGGGTAGCTATTATTTTTGCTATGACAATGGCTTGCTTGATAATATTTGTCTATGCCAGAATATCCAGAATTTTTCCCGGGAAAGACATTTACGAAATACTAAATGCTCTTTTTGGAAAAGTACTGGGTAAAATTATTTCACTGATTTTTCTATCGTATGCCTTCCGCTTGGCAGCACTTGTAATAAGGGATTTTACAGAATTCGTGCGGATTGTTTCCTTATCAGAGACCCCTGCTTGTATACTTGCATTTTCTTCTGTTATTCTTGCTATATGGGCAATCAGGGGAGGCATAGAGCTTCTTGGCAGATTTCTTGCAATTTTTTTTCCTGTATATCTTATAATGGTAATAACAGTTTCTTTATTATCAATACCGCTTTTTAATTTCAATAATCTAAAACCTTTTCTGTATGATGGCCTACAACCTGTATTAAAAGCTTCTTTTAGTGTTTTTACCTTTCCTTTTGCTGAGACAGTAGTATTTTTATGTTTAATGGGAAAAGTCAGAAAAAACAGAAGTATATATAAAGTATATTATTCTTCACTTTTAATTGGAGGTATTATCTTATTAATAATATCAGTAAGATCAATTTTGGTTATGGGCGTTCCTAACACAGTAATACAGAATTTCGCTTCTTATGCATCAAGCAGATTAATCAGAATAGGGACCTTTCTCCAAAGGATAGAAGGTTCCATAGCTATAGTTTTTATGATAAGCGGCTTTACAAAAGCAAGTGTTTGCATGTATGCAACAACTAAAGGGTTATCTCATTTATTTAATATAAAGGATTATCGCAAGTTGGCTGCCCCTGTAGGTATACTAATGGCACTGTATTCAATAATAGTTCATAGCGATGCGGCAGAACTGATTGAATGGGCCTCAAACATATATCCCTATTACGCTATTCCCTTCCAAATCATTATTCCCGTAATAGTATGGATTACTGCTGAAATTAAAACCAGGATATCAGGTAAGAATAATACTAACGAAGCTGAGGATGAAGGAACCGGAGATGATGCATTACTTGAATCAAACAATTCAGAAGGCGTTTAATAACATATACAGGTAAAATCCTACCCTGTAGCCTGCTTACCGCCCTTAAGAACAGTTATTTGAACGTCTTGGCTCTCTACTTTTGAAGTCAAATTATTTAATTGTTTCCTTATTTCTATCTGGCCTTCTAGAACCTGTTGGTAACCATCAAATAGAGCATCGAGCTTTTTACCATGTTCATTTTCCAATTTAATAACCTGATTACTTACTTTTTTGATATCAGCTTTTACCTCTTGAATATCAGCTTTAACACCTTGAAATTCAGATCTCACTTCTTGAATATCAGCTTTAACACCTTGAAATTCAGATTTCACTTCATCGAATTTATGGTTAAACTCGCTATACATCTTTGTTAAAACCTCAAAAGCTTTATCTTCCATACCCAACACCTCATAGATATTGTAGCATATATTTTTATTTTTTTGTATAACCATTCACTGCTATCAGCACAGATTAAGGTAGGGGCTAAAAGTACAAACTTTGCGAACTTATAAAAACCTGTAACTTACTGTTGGCTTGTACAATATACTGAAAGTAGCACCAGTATTCGTTTGTTTGTTAGAAAAGCCGAAGGAGGTGAGGTATATGTTAAATTGCAAAAAAACTCTATGTTTTGCCACAACTGTTTTAGGTCTGATTTTGGTCGGTCTGGGTGTGTATCTTCTGGCTACCGGATTTCCACTTAGTTTCATAACAATCGGGGTTATTGTGGCCGGTATATTGCTACTAGTTATCGGTTGTTTAGGAAAATGCTTAAAAATTCCGGGTCTGCTATGCTTGTTACTTACTCTTATTACACTGTTTTTGATTATATCAGGTGTCTTAGCAATAGTCTTTATTTTTTCATTGGTAATCGGACTGATTTTAATTGGTTTAGGTGTATTAACGCTGCTGCTTACCGTAATCTGTCTTATAAATACATGTTGCTGCCCATACGATGATAAGCCTATTGTAATTAATTAAAAACAAATGATAAATGGTTAGGTGGGTTCAAGCGAACCGGAGGGTTTCTTGGACCTGCCTTTTCAAATATTATATTAGTTGAATTGATTTACAGAAATTTATTCAAAATGTATAGGATAGAAGATTGGCCGGATTTATGATAAAATTAAATGACCAAAGCTTTATTTAGCAATTACCAAATTGTGGAGGTTGGTCTATGATGTTTAAGCTTAAACCGGGACTTTTACTGGGGGCTGCATCTGCGGCTACGCAAATTGAAGGCGGGGAGTTAGGGCATAACTGGAACGACTGGTATGACCGAGGCAACATCAAGGACCGGACCAATCCTGCAAGATCAAACAACCATTATAATCGCTGGCGTGAAGATGCCGATATTATGATATCAATGGGACTTCAGGTTTATCGTTTTGGTATAGAATGGGCGCGGATTTGTCCCACAGAGGATACAGTTGATGAAGCTGTGCTTGCCCATTATCGTGAGGAGATCTTATACCTTAAAGAAAAGGGCATATTCTTACTTCTTACTATTCACCATTTTACAAATCCTATGTGGTTCGAAAAGAAGGGCGGATTTACCAGGACTGAAAACAAAAAGTATTATCTGGATTTGGTAGCCCTTGTTATAAAGTCTTTCGGGGACTTGGTTTCCGAGTACATTACTATAAACGAACCCAATGTCTATGCGACAAACTCATATTTCTATGGTGACTGGCCTCCGGGGGAAAAGTCCATGTGGAAAGCCATGAAGGTTATGACTAATATGGCTGTTTGCCATATCGAAGCCTATCAGCTGATACATAAAATGCGGAATGACATGGGATATAAAGATACTAAAGTCAGCTTTGCCAATCATATGAGGGTGTTTGACCCGACGAATTCCAAAAATTTATGGCATAAAATTAGTGCCGGGCTTACCGAATATTTTTTTCAGGGTGCCGTTACTAAAGCTATGTGTTTAGGACAATTTAAATGGCCATTAAAAAACATTGCAAAGCTTGATCCGGGTGAATATTGCGATTTTATAGCAATTAATTATTATACCCGTTCTACAGTTTCAAATTTTGGTGACGGAGTTAAGAAAGGCTCTTATAGAAATGATTTAGGCTGGGAGATATACCCTGATGGAATAGTTCGCTGTGCCAAAGATTTATACAGTATTTTAAAACGCCCTATATATATTACAGAGAACGGAACCTGTGACAATAATGACACCTTCCGTTGCCGATATATATACGATCATCTTAAGGTTCTTTGTGAATCTGACTTACCGGTTGAAAGATACTATCATTGGTGCTTTTGTGACAACTTTGAATGGTTGGAAGGGGAAAGTGCCAGATTTGGTTTAGTACATGTGGATTATGAAACGCAAAGGCGCACCATAAAACAATCAGGGCGTTTTTATTCCGAGATTATTCAAGCAGAGGGCGTAACAGCAGAAATATATGAAAAGTATGTTAAGAGCCAGGAGTACCACTATTAGAGGTGAGAAGTGGGAAGCAAGTAAATTTGCATCTTCTCGGTAATGCTAAACATAATTGGTGCCGTGAGTGATGTCAGCTGATTTTAACCCAGATCTCCAATCTCTAATTACAGGGAGAAATATAGCATGATTATATTTAAGGACAATATGTTTAGGCTGGACACGGTAAATACAACATATATATTTCGCATTACAAAATTTGGGCATTTAGAGCATGTCTATTACGGTGCAAGCTTAGCCTCAGATGATTTGGTCGAGGCTTTGGCTCAAAAGCGAACAGCTATGATTGGCAGCAGTGTGAATTATGATGAATCGGACGATTATTATTGCCTTGATAATATGTGCCTTGAATGGTCGGATAATGGGCGGGGGGACTATCGCCAAAGTCCTACAGAGCTTAAGATGCCCGACGGGTCTTTTATTAGTGATTTTATATATGGTTCTTACGTTATACAAAATGAATTAATTCCTATGGAAGGGCTGCCTTCGGCATATGACGGTGATCAAACCCTTATCATTAGTTTAAAAGACACTTCTTTCGACGTAAGTCTCTCTCTTTATTTTACTGTATTTGAAAAAGCAAATGTCATAACCCGCAGAGGTGTGCTTACAAATAATAGCCCCAGTCCGATATATATTCGCCGCTTTATGAGCTTGATGGTTGATTTACATCCTGAAAAGCTAAACATGTACACCTTAGACGGAGGATGGATAAAGGAAGCCAATTTGAACAAGCGTAACGTGGGGTATGGGATTATTATAAATTCCTCTAACACGGGGAATAGCAGTAATCGTCATAACCCTGCTTTCATGATGGCTGAAGAAAGCTGCACTGAGGATTACGGACGTGTTTTCGGCTTTAATCTCATTTACAGCGGGAACCACCAAAGCAGTGTAGAAAAAAGCGGACGGGATATTATCAGGGTTTCGACGGGAATAAGCCCTCATTTGTTTGAATGGGAGCTAAATAAAGGAGAAAGCTTTGAGACTCCCGAAGCTGCCATGACATTTAGCGACAAA
>CAZPIS010000107.1:0-6506 GCA_964586745.1 uncultured Ruminiclostridium sp. | reverse complement strand
GCACGTATGACATCGACAGCGGTTCCATAGCGTGTTTTAATATCTTAAAACTAGTACGCATAATTCTTAATTGTTGTTTTTGCGGGGGTACCAGCTTTGATAACCAAATTGTTCCTTATTATCAGAGATTCTTTCGGTAATTTAAGACTAAACAGAAAAATACAGCTCTCACTGATGCTTATCATAGTACCCTTATTTATTCTGTTTGTACTACTCTTTTTAAATATGTATAACTTCAATCAACAGTATGACCAAATAATATCTAACGCTTCCGAGGCCGGTCGTTTCAGTATAGATTTCAAGGAAGAATTTGATTATAAGATTTATCTAATTATAGCGGGGCATTCAACCTTTGAGAAAGAAAAACCATATCAGAATATTAAGGAAGCCCGTGAAATAGTTTCGGATTTAATTAAGAATACAAGACTTCCGGATAACAAGCGTCGGGCCGAAGACATCATGAAGCTATTAAGTAATCTTGAAAAATACGCCGGACAAATTGAGGAAAACAAAAAAATCGGCGGCTTTTATGATGAAAATATTAACCTTTGGGAGAACTATGTTCAAATTGCAACATCACTGGTTCATTCAAATATGTTGGAATATACTTATTACGAAACAATTGGCATGGAACAGGTACGATCGGGAGTGACAGTAAGTCTTCAAAGAATTACTCTGCTAAGTATCACAGTGTTTGCGTTTTTGGTATTTCTAGCTTTATTTTTGTCTGTAGTTATTCCCAACAGTATTGTCAAGCCTATTCATAAGCTTAATGAAGTAACCAATCAAGTAGCAAAGGGCGATCTTTCAGTTCGGGTAAGAGATGTAAACGGCGCGGAGGTAAGACGCCTTGGCAGATCACTAAATATTATGATTGAAAAAATCGATAATCTTCTTCATGCAATCAAAGTGGACGAGGAAAACCTAAGATCAGCAGAACTTGAACTTTTACAGGCGCAAATAAACCCCCATTTTCTTTACAATACCCTTGACACCATAATATGGCTTGCCGAATCAAATAAACAGGACCAAGTGGTAGAAATGGTGAGTGCACTGTCTGACTTTTTTCGTACTTCTCTTAATCAGGGGGATGGTATGGTCACTCTTCGTGAGGAAGAACGTCATGTACACAGCTATCTGCAAATCCAGCAGGTTCGTTATCAAGACATACTTGAATATGAAATTAATATACCTGAAGAGTTTCTGGAGACTGTTCTGCCTAAGATTACCATACAGCCCCTTGTTGAAAATGCACTTTATCATGGTATAAAGAATCGCAGGGGTGGAGGTAGGATAGAGATATCTGCCAGCTTAAAGGACGATGCTGTAATTATATCAATAAAAGATAACGGGATGGGTATAAGTGAATCCCGACTTAATCATATCATTACTAATTTGGATAATAAAAACGAGGTCATCAGTGGCCGTCAGTTACGCGAATCCTATGGACTTTATAATGTAAATCAACGTATCAAGCTTAAATTCGGAAAGAGATATGGCTTATCAATTTCGAGTGTATATGGTGAGGGGACCTGTGTAAGCGTAAGTATTCCTTATGTAAATCCAAAGTCAGGTTAGGGAAACATTTATAAAAAAGAAGCTGACCCCAAAAAGAATTCTTCATTTTGAGATAGCCCCTAAGTATGGTATCTTTATGAAAGTTAAAAAGCTTTTGCAAAGACGGCTATTTATTAATGGTAATCATGATGTTTAGAACTTTTATGGATATCACCGGTGAATTCCGTCCATTTTTGCATAACAGTATCACTGTCTCCGTAATGACCGATTAAGCTTTCGTTATCTTCAAGCATATAGATCTCTATATTAAGAGTCTTTTTTCCCTTAATATAAGTGCCTGTAAACTTATTATTGGAAACAGAACCTGTAATTCTTTCTTTATTTCCCAAGCTTCCTTCTATAATATTGTCTTTTTGCTGAATAATAAGCTTTCCGATACCTTTTATGGACCAGGTACCGGAAAAATCGGCCGGCTTGGAAAGTTTGCGCAGGTATTCATTATAATTGTTTTCATCACACACTCCGTCCCAACCATGCAAATCTGTTCCATAATTATTATTATCGAGAAGATATGACACGGTAGCGGTACGTGTGCTGCCATCCCATTCAATATTGCATCCCAAGTTCTCGATGATAAAACGCATGGGTATCATTGTGCGGCCGGTATCAGAATAATAAGGAGCAACGTCCATAGTCTTTTTTACTCCGTCAACTTTATATGACGTCTTTCCTATCCAAACACAAACCGTTTTTCCGTTCCATTTAACAGTAATTTTTTGTTCCCCTGAAACATAATCTACCGTTCCTCCCATTGACTCAATCAAAGCCCTTATAGGGAGCATGGTTCGAGCATTCTTGAGAACCGGTACAGTGTTTTTTCCGGGATCAATTTCTAACCACTTTCCGTTAACGAGCATTTTTTTCTCACCTAAAGTCATAGATATTGTGCCATAAAAATGAGAATATTTTGCGGATACTTCATTTGAAGCTTTGCCTAGTGTTTTGTCCTTCAACGCAGGTTTAACAATATAATAATAAGTTGATCCGGGTACAACTTTGGTGTCTTTATAGCTGTTACCGGTAATCCAAAAATCGGTTTCAGGCAAGCTGGTTTGCCCTCCGGGGCTATTTGCCCTGTAAACATAGTATCCAACGATATCGTCATTATTATAGCTATCGCTCCATTCAAGAGTAATATTATCTGTATTGACTTTAGCTTTTAACGTAATTAAAAGTTTTGCCCCTTTATAATACGCCTTTATTTCATTAGAGGCCTTTCCGGTATAACCATCTGCCAGAACCGGTTTTACTATATAGTAATATGTCGTTCCCGGAGTTACTTTTTTATCCACATAGCTGGTACCGGAGATCCAAAAATCAGTTTCGGGTAAAATAGTTTGTCCTCCGGAAGTGGTAGATCTGTATACATAATAGCCTTTAACGCCTTTTTCATGGGTTATTGCATTCCACTTGAGAGTTATATTGTCAATATTAATCTCGCAAATTAGATTGATATTTGTTTTTGTGGGTAACGCATATGCTGAAATGGTGTTTAATTGCATTACTGCACATATCATCAAGCATATTAAAAGGCAGAGTATAAAAAGTTTTTTTCTGATAGTGAAGTTTATTAGTTTCATATCAATATCCTCCTGTTACTTTTTGTAATTATGCACTAATAGTATTTCAACAATTTCTATTTCCCTTCATTAAATAACCTTTAAAAATAGATTACAAAGTGATTTCGTCAGTAATATTTTTTTAAATGTATGGATAATAATGTAGTAACTTTAATGAATAATGAAACTTTAAAAACAATTACTCTAACAGTATTTACAAAAATCAAATGTATGCTTAGAATATAAGTATCTAATTTTCGGAGGTGCTATAATGAAAATTTGTCCTAATTGTAATAATGATAATAGGGATGAAGCAATGTTCTGCACAAAATGCGGCACTAGATTTGTATCATTAAATGCGGATATAAATGCTACACAAAATGTTTCTACTCCAAACAATATTACTCCAAATGTTAATCAGACAATTCAACCGGAAGTACAACCGGTTCCACAGTATGCAGCACAGCCTGCTGTCAGCTATACCACTGCGGCGGAGCCTTCACCTAAGAAGAAATCTAAAGCATTAGTATATATTATAGGTCTTGTTGCAGTTGCAGCGCTTATTTTTCTTGCGATGAATTTCATTTCAAGTGCTAATCCTGTAAATAAGCTGATTAAGGGATTAGCAAAGCTTTCAAAGATGGATAAGGCAACATCCACGACAACAATAGACATTACTCATGACGGTGATGATGAGGAGGCCGATATATTAAATGATATTAACATTAAGCTTGAGGCAGCTGCCGATATTGATAACCTGTTTGCTCAATTATCATTAGATTTATTATATGCTGACAAATCAGTAGTCCAGGTAGCAGCAGGAGCAAATAATGAGGATATATATGTTGATCTTAAAGAGCTTCATGAAGAAAAATTCTATCAGGAGATAGAAGGTTTAGCTCCTGAGTATAAGGATTTCGTTAACGATTATAAAATAATAAAAAATGCTTTTGACGGAATTACTTTAAAGTTTGACGACAAGAAGTACATAAAGATAATAAAAGATGTATTGGGTGATGATATAAAAGGTTCCGGCAATAAGGTCACTGTTACTCTGGATTCCAAAACAATTGCTGATATGACCGAAAAGCTTCTGGAAGAAGCTGAGGAAGATGATAAATTGATGGAATCAATCAGAAAGAACGGTATTGATTTTATAAATAAAATAATTAAGGAAGAGAAAAAACTTGAACTTGTTAATGTTGATGATTTAGAAGAAGCATTAGAAATACTTGAGGATGAAGACGAATTTGAAGAAAAATACAAAGAAGCAATAAGTGAAGCATTAAGCGGCAATGATTATATGGATATTGATATAGACGATTTACCTGAGATGGAGCTTACATTTAGGTTTGGAGCAGGCAATACCATAAAAGGTATTGATTATACAGCAGTAATTGAAGAAAGTGATGAAACCTTTGAGATAATCACAAAGACAGATATTAAAAATAGTGCGAGCTTCACAAAAATCAACAAGAAGAACGCTATTGAAATTGAAGAGCTTATGAATGGCGGAGATATAGAAGGGGTTGTAGAGGAAATAACAGAAAACCTGATTAAGGTTGTTAAGAAGAACAAAGATCTTACAGAAAAGATTGAAGATTTAAGCGGTCAAGATATAGAGGATGCAATTGAAACTATGATGTACGGAGCTTTTAGTTTCGCAGGTTAATTGTATGATGTAGTATAAGATACTAGGTTTAAGAAGCCGGGCGTTGCCCCGGTTTCTATAATTATGTGTTAATGTTTATAATTAAGCCATGTTCCATAATAAGTAATAATATTAGTTGTTATCATAAAAATCTTACAAAAATTTATAATATTTACTTCACAATGCGACATTTTATGATATAATTCATTAGATGATAATTTTTGGTTATAGGGAGGAAAACTATGAGGGCTACTGGATATGTGAGAAAGTTGGATTCACTTGGAAGAATAGTGCTGCCTAAGTCATTACGCAAAGAGCTTAGTATAAGTGAAGGCGATGACATTGAAATGTATGTGGATGAAGATGGAAACGTGGTACTCGATAAATATTCTCCAAGATGTGTTTTTTGTGATGTTTCCAAACCAAATACAATTGATTTTAAAGGAAAGGTTATCTGTACTGATTGCTTGAAGGATATGTAATATTTAATTAATATATGAATTTACGACGGCGGTATTTATCGCCGTATTTTTATGGGTATAAATATATGTATCTAATTATATGGAGGTATCCATGTATATCCGAGAACATATTGAAGATAATGAAGATAGGCTATTATCCCAATTCGCGTCTTTTAGCAGAAAAAGCAAAGGTCGGGACAGAGATGAGAAGCAATGTGATATTAGGACTGTTTTTCAGCGTGACCGGGATAGGATTATTTATTCCAAAGCTTTTAGAAGGCTGAAGCATAAAACCCAAGTATTTATTTCTCCCGAGGGAGATCACTACAGAACAAGACTTACACATACCTTGGAGGTCTCTCAAATAGCGAGAACTATAGCCAGAAGCTTAAGACTGAATGAAGATTTGACCGAGGCGATAGCACTAGGACATGATTTAGGACATACACCATTTGGACACGCAGGAGAGCGTGTTCTTGACGGGGTGTGCTCTTTTGGATTCAAGCATAATGAACAGAGCGTTAGAGTTGTAGAAGTACTGGAAAAGGATAGAAAAGGATTGAATCTAACCTGGGAGGTTCGAGATGGAATACATCATCATACAGGAAAAGAAATGCCATTGACCCTTGAAGGGCAGATTGTTCGTTATGCCGATAAAATAGCTTATATAAATCACGATATTGAAGACGCCATACGCGCCGGTATTATTACGGAAGAGGATTTGCCCGAAAACTGTACCGAAATTTTAGGGAAAACATCTTCATTACGTATTAATAACATGATTATAAATATTATTGAGAATAGCTATGATGAAAAATTTATACGTATGAGCCCGAGCTTTCAGGAAAGCAGTGCATTACTTAGAGACTATATGTTTGAAAATGTATATGTAGGATCTGTTGCAAAAAAGGAAGAATCAAAGGCAGAGCTTATGATATCAGAATTATTTTTTTATCTTCTTAAGAAGCCTGAGATGCTTCCCGCTGATTCTCAACAGGCCATTGAAGCTGACGGAATAGAAAGAACAGTTCTGGATTATGTAGCCGGAATGTCAGACCGATATGCTGTGAAAAAATTCCAGGAAATTTTCATACCTGTTTCGTGGTAATATAGGCTCCTATGCCTTCAACCTTAAATATGAATCAGATATTATTTACATTTTCTAGGTTGGATTATTGCAACAATCAAAATATTTATCCGATAGGAAGGAAAACCGGGCAATCTGTCGAATAATAAAATCTATGAGGTTACAATATG
>CAZPIS010000106.1:0-6540 GCA_964586745.1 uncultured Ruminiclostridium sp. | reverse complement strand
CATATTAAGAATTATGCGAACTAGTTTTAAGATATTAAAACACGCTATGGAACCGCTGTCGATGTCATACGTGCCGCTCAGGGATTTCATCCGGAAATTATTCGCGCCGCTCCGCAATCCATGCTCCGCTTCACGCATGACATCGACAGCGGTTCCTCAATATCCTCGTAATTATTCGCAAGCTTTAGAATAATGCGAGGTAATTAGAGTGGCCACAGGGTTTCTCAATGCGATAAGCCGGCCGCTTCAGAGAGCGACCACCGCACAGTGACTGTAATAGAAAAGATTGAGCGACCCGTTAGAAAAAGACCACTTGGCTGGACATTGCGGAGCGAATGCGGAGTAATGTCACTTACCGAGATAATTGATCTTTTAGAGCTAGGTGCTTAGAGGCTTTCGTAGTGAGAAATCTTGTGGCCGCTCCCTTGTTGAAATAAGATTACTTGTCGCACCCATAGTGACATAAAAAATTCTTTGCTAGCGCTCAGAATGACTTTTGGCACAGCACACGTTAGTACGCATTATTCTTATCTTGCGAAGCTGCGTATTCAAGGTTTATTACGTAGATAAGCTGCCTTTATAATGGCCGTCAGAAATTGGCACGCTTTTTCCATATCCGATATGCGGATAAATTCCTTTGTGCTGTGAACGCTTGTCATACCAACACTTATATTCACTGCCGGAATACCTGCACCGTTTATTATGTTTGTGTCGCTTCCGCCTCCTGTGGCGTGAAGGTTTAATGGAATCTTTGAAATGACCGAAGCCTCTTTCAAAAGATTAATTATGTCATCCGTTTCTTTAATATCAAAACCGGGGTACATTTCTTCCAGCTCGATTTCTACAGATCCACCCAATTTTTCAGATGTTTTTTTAAAGTGACCCAGAATTTCTTCAGTAAACCTATCAATTTTTTCTTCAGAGATAGACCTTACTTCTCCCTCAATATCACAGGTCTCACAAACAATATTACGAACCTGCCCACCTTTTATAACCCCTATGTTTGATGTGCTCTCAGAATCTATTCTTCCAAAATGGGGCATTTCCGCTATTGTCTTTGATGCCATCATAATTGCACTCAAACCTTTTTCAGGCTCTATACCCGCATGGGCGGCTCTACCTATGAAGGTAGCTTTAAACCTGTTATAGTAAGGAGCTTTGACTGCCGCTGTACCGATTTCTCCGCCCTCGTCAAGTATTATGGCATAATCTGCAGGAATCTTCGAAAGATCAAGATTGACTGCTCCGAATAGTCCGCCTTCCTCTGCCACGGTGAATGCTATATAAATGTCGCCAAAGGGTGTTTTATCTTCCACAATAGATTTAATGGTCTCTAAAATTACCGCTATCCCTCCGGCGTCATCTCCGCCTAAAACCGTTGTCCCATCTGTTTTTATTATATCTCCGTCTATTACAGTGTTTTTAGAAAGCCCCGGTATAACCGTATCCATATGCGCCATTAGGAGCAATGCGGGCTTATTTTTATCACCTTTTACATGGCAAATTACGTTACCTGCATTGCCCCCTATCTTCGAGCCCGTATCATCCTCATAGGGTTCAAATCCCATTTTCTTAAGCTTTTCTATTAGCGCATCAGCCATTTTTCTTTCCTGTTTGGAAAGGCTGTCTATACTTACCAAACTTATAAATTCGTCTGTTAGTCTTTGTTTGTTTATCATTTTTAGTCTCCATTCCTAATAACCGAATCAAGTTATCCTATTCTATATACCGGAAGATCCAAACCCACCGCCCCTATCGGTGCCGATATCCTTAACCGAATCAACTACTTTTAAGTTCATTCTCGGTACCTCTGCCAGAACAAGCTGAGCTACCCGCTCCCCTTTTCTGATAATATAGGTACCTTTTCTATTACCTTTACTGTCAAGGTTTAGGCATTCATCAGCGTTTTTATCACTACTTACTATGGATGAATTATTCATTATTATACCCAGCTCATCCCTATAACCTGCATCAATTGTGCCGGGTGAATTTGCCAGGCGAAGGGGAGTCTTTAAGCTTATCCCGCTCCTTGGGCGAACCTGAATTTCATAGCCCTCGGGAATAGCAAATTTCAAGCCTGTCGGGATAATTACTGTCTGCCCCGGCTCAATTATTATTTCTTCTGCAGCACATACATCCATACCTGCGTCGTAGGGATTGGCGTAAAAAGGTAATTTAACGCCCTCTGTAATCACTTCAACATAAACATCAATCATAATAATCTCCTAAGATAGAAAGTAAATATATTATAACATAAGCCTTTCTGATACGCAGTAACCGCATATTTTCAAGAGGTGCTTCTTTGTTATTTATATAAATTATGGTATTATATTATAAATTAAACAATATCATGGTGGATCTATTGATAAGCAGGAGGTATTGCCTTGGATAGTGTGAGAATATACGTTGAATGCAATAAAAAAGATTATTTTGCTTATTATTTATCAAGAATTACAAACAATTTATTTAAAAAAATCGGTCTTGGTTTTTATTTATTCTTTTTTATAGTACTGACCGCCGCAACGATCATGGTTTTAGGGATAGATACTTTTGCAATAGAGAATAAGCTTTTTATTGTCTTTATTAATGTGTTTTTTTGGCTCATGGTCTTTTTGCTGCATTTCTGGTCACCTTATACATTGTATAAGCGCAACTACTTTATAAATCCTCTCTCAGAAAGTCTATGGTGTATGGACGAAAGTAATATTCATATATCAAACAATATGACACGACATACTTTATTATGGGAAGATATCTATAAAATTTTAGAATTTAAGTCCTGTTTTGTTGTTCACACTACACCTGCGTTATATTATATTATTCCGCGACGTTGCTTTAATAATCAGGAGCAACTGGATGCGTTTGTTAATCTTATAAATTTAAAAGTTGGTAAGAAAAGAATAAAATTGAAAAATTATAAAAATCAACTGACACAAAAATCTCAAGTTACAAGTAATTTTGATATATTTGAAGAAAGTCAAGAAAATGATTGCCTCTTTGAACTGAATTACAAATTGACAAAGAAGGAAACTGTGAAATTCATTTTTACAGTATCTTATTCCAAACCAATATACATCATACTCACCGTTTTGGGAGTATTAGCTCTTTACAGATACTTTCAATTAATAGAGCTTAATATTATCTTTCTTCTTGTTTTTGGTGTGATGTTTGCGATTATCATCCCGACATTATTACTAATACTTGCTCATAATTCTTATAAGAAGGGGCTCCCGGTACAATTTAAATTTTATGAGGATTATATTATCTCCACCCATCCCTCATATACATTTCGTGTCAATTGGGCAGATTTGGTCAGACTTAAAGAAACTAAAACTGACTTTCACTTAAAAAACAATACATATGCCATTATGATACCCAAAAGAATATTTGAAAATCAACCGGACGCACTGCAAAAAATGAGAGTTTTAATTAATCAACACACAAAAAAGTAAACTTTTACTCTACTCCCCTAAACCAGTGGCCTTTGGTAAATCCACTGTCCCTAATTTGGTTTATATCTTCGATAACCCAAGGCTCATGCTTGTTTTTACCGCTCATTCTGTCCTTAAAATATTGAGCTAAAGCTTTTCGGGTAGTGTTATTCTCCTTGGTAAAAACTAGTCTGAGAACGCTTACTTCCGTTTCCTTAATAGCGTCAATATCATCCATAAAAATCGGAAATGCGTTGAAAATCTGGGTGCGACACAATTTAGAATCCCGTATAAAGGGGAATACTTCGCTCTTCCTGTCCTTCAAAAATCCCGTTTTCCCGCTGCAATGGCTGCATTTACCCGAACAGGGGATTTCAAGCGATGAAGGACAATGCTCCATGGTCATAAGCGGAATTCTTCCGTAAATTATAGCTTCCATCTTCAAACTTGAGGATGCAATACCTTTTATCTCTTTCAGATTCAACTCAGGCGATAGCACAGCTGAGGCGACATCCTGCTTTTTTGCAATTTCAACTGAAGCGTCGTTAAATATATTTATTGATGGTTCTGCGCAAAGGGGCACATCCGAAAAGGATTCCTTACATATCTTGTATACTCCAAGGTTTCCATAGGCAATTCCGTCTATAAAAGGTACAAGGCTTTGTAGCTCGTCTTTTATAGCATTTAACTCAATGTCTTTTAGTATAGTGGGTGTCCATGTATATATTTCACCATAGAAGTCTTCTTTAAGCTTTTTAAGCTCTTCTAAAGATATCACCGGCAGATAAACACGGCTTATTAAGCCATTTAGCTCGCTAATTGAATCAGGTACGGCATAAAAAAATGCTGATAAATACAATTCTTCGGTTTTTTTCTTTTGACTTTTCCCTGTCGTCCATTCTTCAAAATTATCAAATCCTATGGGAGAAGGTTTTTTGTGGCTCTTTATACGCAATGCTTTTATTCTCTCTAACGCTTCACGTCTCATGGCATTAAGGGTTGATATAGGCATTGTGCTTTCATTATCGGAAGATATGGACAAATTCCGCAAATAGTAGGGGGTTCCTCCGGTTTTATCTAACTGCTCCCTGATTCGTTCATTGGACAATACCTTATTTACCGCTTTCTCGGCTGCCGTATTAGATATAATATTAACTAAATTGCCATCAGAATCTATTACTGTAAGCTTAGCCGGTTGGCCTGTATTCAGTGTAAACTCCATGTCAAGAGGTACACAGGGTATCTCCTTTTGCTCAAAAGATATTCTGGCCTCATCAAAAAGCAGCTTGGAAAGAGTTGTGTAAACCTGGCTACCCTCTTTTACAGCTGCCTTCACATCCCCTATCCATACCTCGACGCCCTCTTGGGCAAAACGCACCTGCTTATCATTTTCCAAAATAGATGTGGCTATTAAGCTGACTGCATCGCCTTGGTTGTTCAATATTTCAATTCCGTCCCCCATGCTAAGAGACTTATTTAATTTAACCTTTACATACAAAGGTTTGGTATCCAAAACCGTTCCTAATAAAACACCCTGATTCTTTGGATGCTTTGGATAGACAAGCTTTCCGAAATTTCGATTTCCTTCTAAATATCCGCGGGTAAAGCCGCCCCGGTTAAAGGCCTGCATAAGAATTTCCTTATCGGCTTCATCAACTTTAAAGCTGCTTTCACCTGACTCCTCCAATATATCAAGATATTTTCTGTATATTGATGTGACAATGGCCACATATTCAGGTGATTTCATGCGCCCTTCAAGCTTAAGGGAACTAATTCCGGCATTTTTTAGTTGGGGCAGAAGTTCTATTGCCATCAAATCTCTGGGACTGATCAAATAAGAGGATTTACCGTATCCCTTACCATCTTGTGATAAAGACCACGGTAATCTGCATGGTTGAGCACACAATCCGCGGTTTCCGCTCCTTCCGCCTATAAAGGAAGACATAAGGCATTGACCTGAATAGCATACGCAAAGAGCTCCATGGACAAATACCTCCAGTCGTACAGAAGTTTTTTCACTGATAGTCTTAATTTCCTCAAGAGTTAATTCTCTGGGCAATACCACCCTGTTAATACCCACAGCCTCAATAACTTTTATAGACTCACTATTGGAAAGAGTCATTTGAGTACTGGCATGAATACTAAGATCGGGAATATATTCTCTGAGCAGTTTTACCAAGCCCATATCCTGAACAATTACAGCATCGGCACCCTCTTTATAAATGAATTCTGCGAATTTAAGTCCGTCATACAACTCGTGATTCTTTATTAAAGTATTAAGTGTTATATAGACCTTTTTACCCCTCTCATGAGCATAATCCAAAGCATCTTTAAGCTCTTCCTCTGAGAAATTGGTTGCGTTAACTCTGGCGTTATGTTTTCCTCCGCCTAAATAAATTGCATCTGCACCATTTGAAATTGCTGCCATAAGTGATTCAAAGCTGCCCGCGGGAGCGAGCAGCTCTAATTTATATTTATTCATATAAAACCTGCTAAATAAAACGCACTAATATAAAGGGTTTTCATGATTTTTTATTCTCAAAGTCTTCTTTTACTTCACTTACTTCCGGTTCAACACTTACATAATCACCTGGTGCTATGTTTTCCTCGTGGCCTTCGGTAGATGTTTCAACCTCTACTTCTTCGGGCTTTTCCATACCGGGTTTGTATTTATATTTATAAACAGTCCCGCTCTTCTTGCTTGATTTACTCTTTCTGTTATCATACATTTTCTTTGCTGCATCAACAATATCTACAATCGATTTGGCTTTTAGTAGAATGTCCTTCTGGATAGTCTGGGCACCGTTCCTCACTGTTTCAGAAATTTTCCCCACATCACCAACAACCTTTCCCAGACCGTCGAGGTTATCCTTTACCATACCTGTAATTTTAGCCGCATTATCAGTTATTTCAGGCAGCTTCTCTACAGATTTTTCAATACTGGCTTTATTCTTTTCAATTATTTGATTTACATTTTTGAGAATCCGCAGCAGATTTGCCACAGCCAGAATAAGGTAACATATAAGCGCAGAACCAAGGACAAATAGGACAAGCACTATAAGCTCTCCCCATGATATCATTTCATCAAACATAGCACATCCTCCTTTAG
>CAZPIS010000105.1:0-6543 GCA_964586745.1 uncultured Ruminiclostridium sp. | reverse complement strand
CTAGATGCACTATCCCCGAATGTAAAAGTATGGGTGTTAAAAACCGCCAAAACTCACCTTGAATAATCAACGCATTTATTTTCGCACCAAATGTTACTAACAGATTATTATAAGAATCACCGGAGCTAAATGAAATGATATGTAAAAGCAGCCATACCGAAATGTTTATCGCAATCAACACATATGTAAATATGGGGTTCTTCGCCTCAAGCTTAATACCATGAGCATTCTGACTATTAGAATTATTCTTCACAGTTTCTCTATGAAGTAATACCCTCTCATCCATCCGATTTACAAGAAATTCTTCCAGCACCGTATAGGAATCCATAAAATAATCCGGCTCACTAAAGTATCTGCAAATCGTTCTTTCATTAATGTTCATCGATACGGTTTTCAAATAGGTCCTGGCCTCTGGTCGATCCAACTGACTATTTATGATAATACCGAGCTTTTCTTCATCCGGATTGTCGTCAAACAAAAAAACACGAAGCAGCGCTGTGTTCAATACTTGGGAATTTTTCAAAACTTCGGCACCTTCATCGAAAAACTTTAAAAGCTGACTTTCGGAATATTGATCAGTATCTACAATCTCTATCAAAAAAACATTCATGGAGTTAGCCATAAGCCTTACAAATCGGGTATTCTCGTCTAGTACGACATTTTCTGTTTCCACTAACTTATAGTACTTTTCTTCTATTAAATATTGTATGAGAGAATGCATAAACTTTGTTTTCATAAAGCCTCCGCTAAATGCCCAATTTATTCATAACTGCCTTTTGTATAATTTATAATAATACCTGCTAAATTTCAAGATTATTCTGATATCCCGTTATATAGAGACAATCTTTTTGCTGTTTTTGTATTGACAGGGCCAGAATCGCTATGTATAATAAATCTTGCTATTCTTCTATCCACATATGCGGCCGTGGTGGAATTGGCAGACACGTACGTTTGAGGGGCGTATGCGAGAGCATACCGGTTCAAGTCCGGTCGGCCGCACCAGAGACTGGCTCCATCGAGTAATCGGTGGAGCTTTTTGTAGCCACGCCGCTTAGTTAAAAAAGAGGTGCTTTAATCATATGGAAACTACCAAATCATCAAATAGTTTTTTTTCGGGTATTAAAGATGGTATCCCAATTGGATTAGGTTATCTCTCGGTTTCTTTTACATTCGGAATCATGGCCGTTAATTCGGGGCTTTCGGTATGGATTGCAGTATTGATATCCATGACAAATCTAACCTCGGCAGGTCAGTTTGCCGGAATAGGTCTCATTTGCGCCGGCGCATCTTATATAGAGATGGCACTAGCCCAATTGGTCATAAACCTGCGTTATGCTTTAATGTCGCTATCTCTCACCCAAAAAACCGATAAATCATTTAATATCATACATCGCCTGGTTCTTTCATTTGGTATCACAGATGAGATTTTTGCTGTAGCAAGCGGAAAAACACATGAAATAGGCATAAAATATATGTATGGACTTATTACCATTCCATTTTTTGGCTGGACAACGGGTACATTGATTGGTGCGATTGCAGGCTCAATTCTGCCTGATTCAATTGCCTCAGCACTCAATATTGCTATCTACGGAATGTTTTTGGCTATCATAATTCCACCCGCAAAAAAATCCCGTCCAGTATTATGGGTAATCATACTATCAGTGGCAATTAGTTTTATTTTTCATTATATTCCTTACCTCAGCGAATTATCGGAAGGCTTTGTAATAATAATATGCGCACTTGTTGCCTCCGGCTTTGGGGCACTATTTTTTCCCGTAAAGGAAGTGGCAAAATGATTTTTACATATATTTTAATTATGGCAGGAGTAACGTATATAATCCGAATGCTTCCCATGGTAATATTTAAGAAAAAAATAGAAAGTACTTTTATTAAGTCTTTTCTATACTATGTTCCCTATGCAGTTCTTGGGTCAATGACCTTTCCGGCGATATTCTCTTCAACCTCTTCTATATACTCAGCAATTGCGGGTACAATTGTTGCAATATATCTTGCTTTTAAAGAAAAAAGCCTGTTAACTGTTGCATTATCCTCCTGCTTTGTAGTTTACATAGTTGAAGGGATATTGAGATTATCCAATATGCAATAAGACAAGTTCATTCTCTATGCATATGACATATCCCTAATTTGGTGCAATTATTTTCATTAATTCTATAGGCTCGTTAATAATATAATCTGCCCCTTCTCCCTCTAAGATTTCTCTATCTCTGAAGCCCCAGGTTACACCCACACATTTTATTCCGGAATTCTTTGCTGTTTTAACATCTACTTCTGAATCACCCACAAAAACAGCCTTGTCCGGGAATGTTTCCAATTCTTCCAGCGCTTTAAGAAGAATATCCGGCGCTGGTTTTCTGGAAATATATTCCGATTCACCAATTGCCACTTGTATATACTCACCGAAGAACTCTTTAACCAGCCCCTTGACCGCTTTATCAAATTTATTCGACACAACCGCAAGCTTATAATTATCTTTCTTCAGTTGTTTTAAAAGTTCCGGAATACCCTTATATGGTGCTGTTTTATTTTGCATGTTCTTTGAATAATGAGCTCGAAACTCATCCAAGCATTTTTCATAAAAAGGATTATTTCTTCCATTAGGAACCGAAAGCTCTATTAATCTCCCCACGCCATTGCCTACAAATCTTCTTATTTCCTCTATGCGCCTTTTATGAAAATTGTGTAACTCCAAAGCATAATTTACGCTGTCGGTCAAGTCCTCAAGGGTATCTATCAAGGTTCCGTCCAAATCAAATATTACAGTATCGTACTTTTTAATGATACTCCCTCCTAACCGATTATTTGTCTCAAAGTCTTCCTTGCCTCAATATATTCATCGTAGGTGGCCATTTTATCATACATACCTTCATCGGTAAATTCTATTATACGGTTTGCTACAGTCTGTATAAACTCATGGTCATGGGTTGCAAAAAGCACAATACTCTTAAACTCAATCAACCCATTGTTGACCGCGGTTATGGATTCAAGGTCAAGATGGTTAGTGGGCTGATCCAGGACCAGCACATTAGCCCCGAACATCATCATTCTGGATAACATGCAACGAACCTTTTCTCCTCCTGAAAGCACGTTTACAGGCTTGAACACGTCATCCCCGGAGAACAGCATTCTTCCTAAAAATCCCCTAAGATAGGTTTCTGTTTTGTCCTTTGAATATTGCATAATCCACTCTATAAGAGATGTATCGCAGTTGTTAAAAAACTCGGAATTATCTTTGGGAAAATAAGACTGTGATGTGCTGACTCCCCATTTAAAAGTGCCCTCATCCGGTTCAATTTCTTCCATAAGGATTTTAAAAAGGGTTGTATTAGCAATCTCATTTTCCCCTACAAATGCAATTTTATCACCACGATTTACCTTAAACGAAATATTATTAAGAACCTTAACTCCGTCTATTGTCTTACTTAGGCCTTCAACATTCAGAATCTCTTTGCCCGGCTCTCTATCTATCTGAAATCCCACATATGGATATTTTCTGGATGAAGTCGGCAAATCTTCAATTGTAAGCTTATCTAAGAGCTTTCTTCTTGAAGTAGCTTGCTTGGACTTTGATTTATTAGCCGAAAAACGTGCAATAAAGGCTTGTAAGTCTTTTGCCTTTTCTTCATTCTTCTTGTTCTGTTCCTTTATCATGCGTTGAATCAACTGGCTTGATTCATACCAAAAATCGTAATTTCCGACGAATATTTTTATCTTGCCGTAATCTATATCAACAATATGAGTGCAAACAGTGTTTAGAAAGTGCCTGTCATGCGAAACCACAATTATTGTGCCGGTATACTCAAGCAGAAAATTTTCCAACCAGTCTTTAGATTCAATATCTAAATTGTTTGTAGGCTCATCCAAAAGAATAATATCAGGGTGTCCGAACAGAGCTTGAGCAAGCAAAACCTTTACCTTTGAGTTGCCGTCAAGACCGGACATTTGGTCATAGAGAATACCATTATCAAGACCTAAACCCTGAATAAGCTTTGAAGCCTCGGTTTCAGATTCCCAACCATTAAGCTCGGTAAATTCGCCTTCCAATTCGGAAGCTTTTATACCATCTTCGTCAGAAAAATCCTCCTTAGAATATAGAGCATCCTTTTCCTGCGAAATCTGATACAGCCGCATGTTTCCCATGATTATTGTATCAAGGACAGTAAACTTATCATATGCAAATTGATCCTGCTTTAAAACCGATAATCTTATGTTTTCAGGGATAAATACTCCTCCAGTAGAAGGCTCTATCTCCCCTGACAGTATTCTTAGAAATGTCGATTTTCCCGAGCCGTTAGCGCCTATTATGCCATAACAATTGCCCGGTGTAAATTTCAAATTTACATTTGAAAATAAGCTTGTTCCGGTAAAATTCAGACTGAGGTTATCTACAGTAATCAATTTCTTCCTCCAAAAATACGTTTAGCACCATTAAGTACACAATGATAGATTGTAGCATAACATCATGCACAAAAGCTAGGGTCAATCTTCTAAACCGTAACCCTTAGTTCCCGAATATTTTGGAGTATATACTATTTATGATAGAGCTTTTTAGATTGATACTGTGGCTCGCATGTAATATTGATACCCAGCTTATGGAATATATTCTCATCAACTCTGGAAAGTATCACAGTAGAATGAGCTTCACAGCCCCGAAGTTTGGATAATTGCTGCATAGCCAATGTCGCAGTAGGGTTGGTCGCCGCACATATGGATAGAGCTATCAATATTTCATCTGTATGAAGACGTGGATTCCGATTCCCCATGTGTTTAACCTTTAAAACCTGAATTGGCTCAATAATAATGGGTGAAATAAGGTGTATATCATGATGAATTCCCCCCAGCTCTTTAAGCGAATTCAATAATAGTGCCGCTGAAGCGCCAAGCAAAGGAGTTGTTTTACCGGTGACTATTCGCCCATCATTAAGCTGAAGGGCTACGGCAGGTGCTCCTGTGGATTCAGCTCTCTCTAGAGCTGCATCAACAACAGGACGATCCTTAGAAGATACTCCTAGTTGCTTCATTAATAACTCAAGTCTGTACACTTCAGCTTTCTCAGCAAGCCCCTGTCTTTGAGCGCAATATGTGCTGTAATACCTTCGGATAACTTCCTGTTTAGAAGCACTGCAAACTATATCTTCGTCGGTAATACAGAAACCCGCCATATTAACTCCCATATCAGTAGGGCTCTTATAAGGAGACTTCCCTTCAATTTTTTCAAATATAGTATTTAATACAGGGAATATCTCGATATCCCTGTTGTAATTAACTGAAGTAATTCCATATGCTTCAAGGTGAAATGGGTCTATCATATTAACATCATTTAAATCTGTCGTAGCCGCTTCATAAGCAATATTAACCGGATGCTTTAACGGTAAATTCCATATTGGAAAGGTCTCGAACTTTGCATAGCCTGCTTGTATCCCCCTCAGGTTATCGTGGTATAGCTGAGAGAGGCATACTGCCATTTTCCCGCTGCCGGGGCCGGGGGCTGTAATAATAACAAGTGAACGTGTTGTTTCTATATACTCATTCTTACCACAACCATCATCGCTTACTATAAGTGAAATATTTGAAGGATAATCGGGAATTGGATAATGAACGTAAACCTTCATTCCCAAATTCAAGAGCCTTTTTTTAAATATATCGGCTGTATATTGTGCGCGATATTGGGTTATAACAACGCTTCCCACATATAATCCAATTTCACGGAAGGCATCTATCAATCTTAATACATCAAGGTCATAAGTTATTCCAAGGTCACCCCTGCGTTTGCTCTTTTCTATATCATCAGCGCTTATGGTAATAACTATTTCGGCCTGATCCTTTAACTGCATGAGCATCTTAACCTTACTGTCAGGCTTGAACCCCGGAAGAACTCTGGATGCATGATAATCATCAAAAAGCTTCCCACCAAATTCTAGATATAACTTTCCACCAAAATGGGATATTCGGTCAAGGATTTTTTGGGATTGCATATCAATATATTTATCGTTGTCAAATCCAATATTTGTCATGATAAACTCCTATAATATCATTGAATTGTGTTAATTCTTATTTATCTTTACCACAATAACACAACGACTGAAACAGGTCAATTGCTCCAAATTGAATATTCTATATGAAATCAACTATTTTTTTTCTTATCGATTTCTTCTGCGAGATCATTTAAATAAGCCCACCGTGATATTGCATACTCCAAATTGACATCGAGCTGCTCTTTTTCGGTTACCAACTCCTGGAGCTTAATAAAATCGCTGGAGGCACTAACCATTTCTTTCTCAATCCTTTGGATATCTTCTTCAAGATTTGCTATTAAATCATCTATCTGCTCAAATTCCCGTTGTTCCTTAAAAGTAAACTTCAGAGGCTTATCCTTTCTTTTTTCAGGTTTTTCAGCAGCTTTGTTTTCTGCATTCCTCTGAATGTTATTCTGTTGTTGCTCTTGATTCTCCTTAACAAGCTTAATATAATCGGTATAGTTTCCTATATACCGCTTTATTAATCCGTTTCCTTCAAAGGAAAAGA
>CAZPIS010000104.1:0-6551 GCA_964586745.1 uncultured Ruminiclostridium sp. | reverse complement strand
AAAGCCTCTCAGAGAATTCGTGAGACTTCGGATGTTCTTATCGTAATAGGTATAGGCGGTTCATATTTAGGTGCCAGAGCAGCTATTGAGGCACTATCCCATTCCTTCTATAATATGCTTCCTCAGGATAAGCGAAATGGGCCCGAAATATATTTTGCGGGTAATAACATCAGCCCAACCTATCTTGCTGAGCTGATGGGTCTCATTGAAGACAAGGAAGTATCGGTTAATGTAATTTCCAAGTCGGGAACTACTACCGAGCCTGCAATTGCATTCAGGATTTTTAAGGATTATATAGAAAAGAAGTATGGCAAAAAGGATGCAAAGAGCCGTATTTATGCTACAACCGATAAGGCCAGAGGAGCATTGAAAACTCTGGCTGACAAAGAGGGGTATGAGACCTTTGTTATTCCTGATGATGTAGGCGGACGTTATTCGGTATTGACGGCCGTAGGATTATTGCCTATCGCTGTGGCGGGAATAGATATAGCAGAGATGATGAAGGGCGCAGCTGATGCATATGAAGATTGTAAAAAGCCTTTTATGGAGAATGATTGTTATAAATATGCAGCGATAAGAAATTGCCTATATAGAAAAGGCAAAACCACTGAGATTTTGGTTAATTACGAGCCTTCTTTGCATTTTGTCACAGAATGGTGGAAACAGCTTTTCGGCGAAAGCGAAGGCAAGGATCAAAAAGGTGTATTCCCGGCAGGTGTGGATTTCTCAACAGATCTTCATTCCATGGGGCAATATATTCAAGATGGCCTTCGTAATATATTTGAAACTGTTATAAATGTTGAAAAAAGCAAAAAGTCAATAAAAATGATTAAAGCTGATGAGGATCTAGATAAGCTTAATTATCTGGCAGGCAAAGAGATGGATTTTGTAAACAAAATGGCTATGCAGGGAACCATTCTTGCTCACAATGACGGCGGTGTTCCCAATCTTATGGTAAGCATCCCTGAAATGAATGCTTACTGGTTTGGCTATATGGTTTACTTTTTCGAAAAGGCCTGTGGAATCAGCGGATATTTACTTGGAGTGAATCCTTTCGATCAGCCGGGGGTTGAAGCTTATAAGAAAAATATGTTTGCACTTCTTGGAAAACCCGGTTTTGAAAAGGAGAAGGCAGAGCTTGAACAGCGCTTATAATGAAAATTCATTATAAATTCCTTGCTTTAAAAGCTTCAATATGCTAGAATATAAAGCGCTGTATAAACGAATCGGAGGTTTGAAATATGAGTGTTTGGGCAATTATTGTTAATATTATTTATTTGATTATTTGCGTTATTATAATTGGGGTTGTACTTTTGCAGGCAGGTCGTTCAGCAGGAATCAGCGGTTCTATCGCCGGAGGTGCAGAAACCTTTTTTGGTAAAAATAAGGGACGTGCTTACGAACAAGTACTTAGTAAGTACACCGGTTGGATTGCAATTTTATTTGTTATAATATCTGTAATTCTTGTTTTCTTACTGTAGTATTTAAATGTTTAAAATAAGGCTATGCATGTTGACAAGCATGTATAGCCTTTTGGTGTTTTTATACATCTGGTGGGGTTGTTCCCGGGTAGATTGAGAAAGCATTTTGCAGAGACTATTCTTAAAAAGTGGTATTTAAAAAAATACCGTGTGTTAAATATTAGAGGTGGATACTTATGCCTGAATTCAAATTAAAATCCGATTATAAACCTACGGGAGATCAGCCAAAGGCAATTGAAACTCTCTCAAATCTGATAAATCAGGGAAGCAAGCACCAGACTTTACTTGGTGTTACCGGCTCGGGTAAAACCTATACTATTGCCAATGTGATTGAGAGGGTACAAAAGCCTACACTTGTACTGGCCCATAATAAGACTCTTGCTGCTCAATTATGTAATGAGTTCACTGACTATTTTCCGGAGAATGCTGTTGAGTATTTCGTAAGTTATTACGATTACTACCAACCTGAAGCATATATTCCTTCCACTGACACATATATAGAAAAGGATTCATCAATAAATGACGAGATTGATAAACTCAGGCATTCAGCTACTGCTGCCCTTTTTGAGAGAAGGGATGTAATAATTGTTGCCAGCGTCTCCTGCATTTATGGGCTGGGTGATCCGGAGGATTATACCGATCTGATGATTTCATTACGTCCGGGTATGGTAAGGGACAGAGACGAAATAATCCGAAAGCTCGTTGATATTCAATATACAAGAAACCAATTCGATTTTAAGCGAGGAACCTTCCGTGCGATGGGTGATGTGTTGGACATATTCCCGCCATCATCCTCTAATAAGGCTTTAAGAGTTGAGTTCTTCGGAGACGAGATTGAAAGGATTACCGAGATAGACGTACTTACAGGAGAAGTCACAGGCCTAAGATCTCATATAGCAGTTTTTCCGGCATCACATTTTACCACAAAAAAAGATAAGATGGACAGAGCCATCCAAACCATTGAAGCCGAGCTTGAGGAGCAGATTAAGTACTTAAAAGAAAACGATAAACTGGTGGAAGCACAGAGAATTGAGCAGCGGACCAGATACGATATTGAAATGATGCAGGAGATAGGTTTCTGCCAGGGTATTGAGAATTATTCCCGTCATATCAGCGGAAGGCAGCCGGGAAGTGCGCCATTTACCTTAATTGATTATTTCCCGAAGGATTTTCTGCTGGTTATAGATGAATCCCATGTTACTGTCCCGCAAGTCGGAGCAATGTACCAGGGAGATCGTTCAAGAAAAGAGTCTTTGGTTGAATACGGATTTAGATTACCCTCTGCTTTTGATAACCGTCCTTTGACATTTGACGAGTTTAAGCAAAGGGTGAATCAAGTAATATATGTCAGTGCTACTCCTGCAAATTATGAAAAAAATCTGTCTGAGAAGATTGTTGAGCAGATTATAAGACCTACAGGACTTGTTGACCCTCAAATTACAGTAAAACCTGTCAAAGGACAAATTGATGATCTTCTCTATGAGATTGGAGAAACAACTAAAAATGGTTTCAGAACTCTCGTTACCACATTAACTAAAAAAATGGCCGAGGATTTGACAAAGTACATGGACGATATGGGTATAAGAGTTAAGTATCTTCACTCAGATATAGAAACTCTCGAACGTCTTGAGATAATAAGAGATTTGCGCATGGGTGAATTCGATGTGTTGATAGGGATAAATCTCTTAAGAGAAGGTCTGGACTTGCCGGAGGTTGCTTTAATTGCTATTCTTGATGCTGATAAGCAAGGTTTCTTAAGATCGGAAACATCTCTTATTCAGACTATCGGAAGAGCTGCCAGAAATGTTGAGGGTAGAGTTATTATGTATGCCGATAATATAACTACTGCTATGGAAAAAGCTATCGGAGAAACCAACCGTCGCCGTGAAATTCAGGAGGATTACAATGAGGAGCATGGCATAACTCCTCGTTCAATCCAAAAGGCTGTTCATAATGTTATAGAAGCTACAAAAACCGCAGAAGATACCGAGCCATATAAAAAAGGCAGGAAGTCAGGAATGGAAAACCTGGATAAGAGTAGCATAAATAACTTAATCGAAAGTCTTACTAAGGATATGCGACAAGCTGCGAGAGAGCTTGAATTTGAGCATGCGGCTGTGATAAGGGATCAGATTCAGGAATTAAAACGCCTATTAAATGAGTAAACAAGCAGATTTATGCTATTAAGTATAGTGCGTGGAACGAAGTGCCAAATTCGGTGTTTATACGCAGGTTACAGCCGCTTTTAATGTTTTAAGTTGTTTTCGCACAGTCTGACAGGGAGAAATATTATGAGTTTGATGCCTGAGAATGTAAACCTATCATGGAACAGTTTTTTATCTTCAGATATATTAAAAATACTGGAATCAATAGAGAGTCAATTAGAAGATAGCTTTTCTCCTGAAAAGTATCGAGTGCTTCGCTTTCTTGAGATTGATCCGGGAGTTTTAAAAATCGTGATTCTTGGTCAGGATCCATATCCTGAAAAAGGAAAAGCAACAGGCCGCGCTTTTGAGGTAGGGGGTTTAAAAACATGGAACGAGCCTTTTAGGCAGGTTTCACTAAAGAATATTGTCAGATTAGTTTATAAAACTCAAAAGGGAATAAAATGCTATGATGATATTCCTAAGTTTTCAGTTATTTCTTCTGAGATAAAAGAAAGTAAGTTTAGAATTGCTGATCCTCCGGATTTGTTCGAATGCTTGGAGAAACAAGGCGTTCTTTTTCTTAATACTTGCTTTACTGTCTATCCGGGTAAACCGCTCAGTCATATCGAATTTTGGAGAACATTTACCGAAAGCCTATTATTATGGTTATCAAATTTTAATCCCAATCTTATATGGTTTCTTTGGGGGAAAAATGCACAGGAATTTAAACCATTTATTCCTAATGGTAATTTTTACGAATCCCGTCATCCTATGATGTGTTCAAAAACTTATCCGGATGACTTTTTAAAGAGTAATTGCCTGTTTGACACTAAAAATATAATGAATTGGACCGGAATCTGAATCGCCTGTTTTATCCTATGAATGACACAATAAGGATTTTTTGAAAAGCATAAGAGTTTCGTATGCAGGTTAACTTATAATTGTAACATTGCATGTGGAGCGTGATTTATTTGTTTAAAAAAATCCTTAGACCGAGATTTATAATATTTGTTTTGATTCTTTTGGCCTTAGTTTCATATACCATCACTTTATTTGTACTTCCCGGAAGTATAACTCTTTTAACCGGAGAAGATTACAAAATATCCTTCAAGTCTCCTTTATTTTTACAGATTCATACACAAAGCAGTATCTTACGTGTCAGTGACAGTCAGGATACGGCAATATCCGCTTTTGAAAAACCTTATAGTCTTATGGCAACGGAGGAAGGGAAAGCCGAGCTTGGACTTAGCATGTTTGGTTTTATTCCGGTAAAGACTGTTGAAGTACGCTCAATAGAAAGTAAAAGAGTCTTGGCAAGTGGTGCTCCTATTGGCATAAGGTTAAAAATCAATGGCATTGTTATTATTAATGTTTCGGGTGTAATTCTGGATGACGGAACAAAGGTCATACCTGCAGAAACTGCGGGCTTGCTAACCGGAGACGTACTTATGAGGGCAGGCGGTAAAGATTTAAAGAGCATTTCGGATTTAACCGATGTTATAAAAAATTCAGGAGGGAAACCGCTTGAAATAATCTATAGAAGAGGGTATACCGAAAATAAGACTACGATAATACCTATCAAATCAGGTGAAGAAGATGAATACCGGGCAGGAATATGGGTAAGAGACAGTTCAGCCGGTATAGGTACCCTAACCTTTATCAATCCTGTTAATAATGTATATGGGGCTTTAGGACATGGTATAAATGATATAGATACAGGCTCGCTTTTGCAAGTTGGCTCAGGGACTCTTATGGAATCGAATATTAAAGGAATAAAAAAAGGTGTAAAAGGGTCTCCAGGAGAGCTGGAGGGCGATTTCTTAAACAATTTCGATATCTATGGAAAAATAAATAACGGAACAAAAAAAGAGGACTGGGGGAAAATGTACAGTATAGGCTCTCATAGCGCTGTAAAACTTGGAGATGCAAGTATTTTGACTTGTATTAACGGAAATAAGGTTGAAGAATATGGAATTGAGATACAACGAATAAATAAGAATGACTTAGATAGCACTAAAAATATGGTTGTACAGATTACTGATCCAAGACTCCTGCAAAGTACCGGGGGTATTGTGCAGGGTATGAGTGGAAGCCCCATTATTCAGGATGGCAGATTAATAGGTGCAGTGACTCATGTATTTATTAATGATCCTATGCGAGGATATGGAGTATTCATCGAATCGATGCTGAACAAATCGGAAGATATTGATAAGAGCAAGTAGCAATTAGATTTTGATTAATTAGATGACAGCCATAAAAAGCATCTGTTATAATATGTCCACAAGCCTATTCATAGCAAAATGCGCATGTGGCCATGTTACACCATAAACTACAGATGCTGATTTCATCAGCATCTGCCGGGATTTACTCCGTGAAAAACGGGTTTGCCCGTTTTGCAGTATGTTTATGGTATAATCTATATAGATATAGTATTTAAGGAGGGTCCTCGTGGGATCAGTACTTGATGACAGATGTATTCAAAGGGAAAAGCTATATAAAAGACCTTTTATAAGGATTCCATTACTGGATGATTTCCACGAATTGATTCATGGGTTTACTACTCGATTCGGGGGAGTCAGCACCGGTGATTATGCCACCTTGAATCTTAATTTTAACAGGCCTGATCCTGAAAGTAATGTAAAAAAGAATTATGATATTTTGAGTAACGAGCTTGGAGTATCATTGAATAATATGGTGCTTTCTCATCAGGTACACGATAATAAGGTTCTTATAGTGGAAAAAGAACATAAGGGAATGGGAATTATCTGTGATAGAAGTTATAAAGGGATTGACGGACTGGTGACACGGGAAACCGATTTGATGCTTATAACCTATTATGCAGATTGTGTGCCCGTTTATTTTTATGATTCGGTAAAAAAGGTAATAGGCCTTTCGCATTCCGGATGGAGAGGGACACTTCTTA
>CAZPIS010000103.1:0-6650 GCA_964586745.1 uncultured Ruminiclostridium sp. | reverse complement strand
GATACTTCTTAGCTAGCTCACGATATGCACGCTTTATTTCATCGTAACTGGCACCTTCTTTTATCCCTAAAACCTTATAAGGATTCTTTTTCATTCTTTATACCTCTTTCTTGTAATACCTTATCTGTTTTAACAATTAACCCTGAATACAATATATTGTCGAGTATGCCATTATTCTTTTCAATAGCGAGAAGGGAATACGCTTTTTCTACTTCGCTAAGAGAATAAGTCAAAGTAAAATTTACCTTTTCTCTTATCGATTCCTTAAAAGCATTCACATCATCACCTTTAAAGTCATACTGAGTAACCAGGGGATTAAAGGAATTATGCTTCACGTCCTTCTCAATATCATCATATGCATCCAGAATATAAATCCAACGTCCCAAATTATATCCCATCCAGCCTAATGTCTTTCTTTCATTCTCGTCTTTAATATGCCCACATTCAAAAATCTCCCGCATGATAGCTGCAAACTCCTCAGCAACCTCATCCACTGAATTGCATCCTTGTTTTTCAAAGTGAGAAAGCGTGCTCAAATGCTTTTCTATCGCACTGCATTTTTCCAGATGACGCTTCTTCGCTTTTTTGAAAGCTCTTTTTAATGCTAAAGCACCTGATCCCCCAAGAACATTTTTTTCATCGTTCCACTTATCCTCTAAATTATAATACATTAAAATAATATTCATGTCTGATGAATATTCACCAAAAATATTAGAAAATATAATAAAACGTTTTTTAAACGGATGGGCAATGCATCTTTGCCTTTTCCCACCGATAGGCAATGAGCTCATTGAATCCAACAGAAGATAGAGGAACGCAGTATCGTAATTAAGCGTGAATCTAGAAACCTGACCGTAAGAACGCCCCAGCGTTTTGCACAGACTACAGTAATATCCGCGAAATACGTCATACTCGTGTATTTTCAACTCCGGTTTATCCGGTTCAACATAACCAAACATGAGGCAACCTCAATTCACCTTAGATGGTTCATCAGGCTTTTTTTCTTCTTTTATCTTTTCAAAGCTTATACCCTGAACATGAATATTAATAGAAGCAACATTCATACCTGTCATATTCTCAACCGAGGATTTAACACTTTCCTGTATTCTCCATGCTACATCAGGTATTCGTGCTCCGTATTCTATCAATATATAAAAATCAATAGTGACATCATTATCATCGATTTCTACCTTGACTCCCTTGGTAGGATTTTTACGACCCAGAACAGAGGAAATGTTCTCAGATAAATTGGCATTCATACCGGCCACACCCTCAATCTCACTGGCAACGGTGTGTGCTATAACTGTGATTACATCTGAACTGATTTTAATTTCGCCAATACTATTCTGTTCTTCAATATCGGTATTTTTTTCCGGCATATCTTTATACCTCCCATTTCCTCTTTTATATAAGAACAGACCAATTAAATTATTTATACATTATATCATTTAGTCTTAATTTAATGCAACTTTGCCGAAAAAGCCGAATAAGTATTCTATATCAATATTACTAGCGGTTAAATGTATGAAATATAAAAGCCTTAATACTAAAATGATTATAATTTATTTGTTTCCTATCCTTGCCATTATTCTATGTGTATTTGCAAAGGAGACATCGCAAATTGCAAAAAAGGCAATATATCTTTGCCTTGATATTGTTATCCCTTCTCTGTTTCCTTTTTTTGTACTATCCAAAATGATCATTCCATACGTTTCTTTTTTTCCATGCCCAAAATTCTTTAAAACTATAATAGAAAAGTTTTTTTATCTACCCTATTATACGATATTTGTTATTTTGCTGGGGTTTATAAGCGGTTATCCCAATGGTGCAAAAATGACCCGTGACATGCTCGATCAAGGAAGTTTGGACTACAAGCAAGCAGGCAAACTTCTCCCTGTGACTAATAACTGCAGTCCGCTATTTATTATAGGAACCATCGGCGCAGGATTATTCAAAAGCATCAAGCTGGGAGTTTTTTTACTTCTAATACACTGGGTTTCGGGCTTAATAGCAGCATTAATAATTGGAAGGCTGGCTGACACTTTGGATTCGGGCAGAAAGGACATGAGATTTTATCAGACTCAGAATAACGGAGGATATGATCCGGAATACAGAAAGAAGGAAAAAAAGCCTGTAAGCCTTACCGCCCTTTTTACTTCATCAATTGAGGAGGCTGCAATATTGTGCATTAAGGTCTCAGGATATATTGTTTTTTTTGCTGTTCTTTCTGAGCTATTATCCCTATTAGGAGTGTTTTCATTTATAGGCAGAATGATTGGGCTATTGTTCATGGGGAGTTCGCAGGAAACGGGCTTTTCTGAGTTTATAACCGCCCTTTTAAAGGGAGTTATGGAAATAACCTCTGGTGCGCAGGCAATTTATACCCTTAAAAGCATTCAGCTCAATGTTCAGTTAGCTGTTATCTCAATGATTTTCGGGTTTGCAGGTTTCTCAGTTCATACCCAGATAATGGGAATAATGAAAGGTACCGGCTGCAAGTATAGTATTCTTTTTTGGGGAAAGTCGCTCCATGGCATTATAGCAGGACTATTAGCCTTTTTGGCAATATATATTATGCCCTTCTCGGTCCAGACCTCAGAAATGGAAGCTGTATCCGGCATTTCTTCATTGTGGACTCGCCCTGTAATTATAGGAATTATCTTGATTTCTCTAATCATTTCTCCATATCGTACCATCACTGATGAGAAATAATAAATCCCAAGGTAAAAACCACAAAACATAATAAGCCCTAACTATCCCGCTTGATTGATTTAAAAAAGCTTATTTTTAAAGAAGGGTCCATTTAATTAAATTTAATATATTTTATTTTAATTCCTGGCGATTAACCTTAATTACATCCAGAGTATCCTCAAGGATTTCCTCAACCTTGTTAAGAATACCGTCAGCATATTCTCTTGTTCCCAAGCGAATTTCTCTGGCATTCTTCTTTGTGTTGGAAATAATAACCTCGGCTTGCTCATATGCCTTTTTTGTAATCTCATTTTCATCTACTAATGCAGCAATACGAGATTCGGCATTCTTGATGATATTCTCTGCCTCTTGCTGGGCTTCGGTCATTATCCGCTGTTTTTCATCAGCAATACGCTTTGCTGCTTTAATATCGTCAGGAAGCTTCAGACGTATCTCCTGAACTAATTCTAATATAGAATCTCTATCTAAAAGACATCTTCCGCCTGAAAGCGGAATATTTATTCCATTATCTACAATATCTTCAAGCTGTTCTAAAAGATCAAGTAATTCCATGATTCGACCTCCAACAAAAATCTGTTTTCATATTTTTAGTTTTCTAACTATTATATCGGCGATTTGTTCAGGAACAAAATCATTAATTTTACCACCGTACTTAGCTAAGTCTCTAATAGCACTAGAGCTTAGAAAAGAATTTTGAATACTAGTCATCATAAAAAGGGTATCTATTTCACTATCCAAATTATGATTTAATAAAGCCATCTGCATTTCATACTCAAAATCCGAAACAGCTCTAAGGCCTTTTATTATTGTCTTTGCGTTTACTTTCCGCATAAAGTCCACCAATAGACCGGAAAAGCTTGTAATTTCAATATTGTCACGATTCCCTACCGATAGGCTTAATAGGCGTAGCCTCTCCTCTACTGTAAAAGCAGGTGTTTTGGATGTATTAACAGAAACCAGCACAATAAGTTTATCGCATATTCTTGCTGCTCTGTTAATTATATCTAAATGTCCATTTGTTACAGGATCAAAGCTCCCGGGATAGACAAATGTTCTCAAAAGGGCTACCTCCTTTAGTTAACTTGAGTCTCTCTTAAATAAAACGAATACAGTGTTTCTCCATATACCTTGGTTCTCACCTTAGTAAGGCTTCCCACCCGCTCGGGGGCATCTTCATTAACATGATGCTCGCAAGCTAAAATTCCTTCTTTAACTATTATATCAAATTCATCTATGGTTTGTATTGTCTTTGCTATAAAATTCATATTATATGGCGGATCTAAAAAAACTATGTCAAATTTTGCATTTTGTTCGCTTAATACCTTTATCGCTCTAAAAACATCTAATGTCATTACTTTAGAATGCTCTTCCATTCTTGTCTTCTTTAAATTCTCGATTATTATGTCCCTGCAATTTTTGCTTTGATCAACAAAAACAGCTTCATTGGCGCCTCTGCTTAAAGCCTCTATTCCCAAGCTGCCCGATCCGGAAAAAAGGTCCAAAACCCGTGTGCCGGAAATATAAGGCATCATAATGTTAAAAAGCGATTCCTTAGTTCTGTCCAGGGTAGGACGTGTATTTTTTGTATCAGGGGCTTTTAATGGAACTCCCCTGGCTGTTCCCCCTATTACACGCAGCATAAATTCTCCTTAAGATCTAGTTCATTGAAATATCCTTAAACTTCTCTTTCATTATACCATCTAACTTTTCTGCCAGCGGTCTGTATTGGTCTTCGATTAGAAGATTCCCATCAATTATGTGTTTTATTGCTTTTTGTACATCCTTTAAAATATCCATATCACGATAGAGGTTTGCTATCTTCAATTCAGGTAAGCCGTGCTGTCTTACACCGAACACATCGCCCGGTCCTCGGAGCTCCAAATCCTTCTCAGATATTATAAACCCATCATTAGTACTTGTCATTATATCCATTCGCTGCCTTGAAATATCACTCTTACTTTGGTTAAACAAAATACAATATGACTTGAATTTTCCTCTTCCTACCCTGCCCCTAAGCTGATGGAGCTGTGATAGACCAAATCGTTCTGCATTTTCTATCACCATCAGAGTTGCGTTGGGGACATTGACACCTACCTCGATGACTGTTGTGGAAACAAGCACGTCAAGTTGGCCTTTAATAAATCCGCGCATCACCTTCTCTTTTTCTGCGCTTTTCATTTTTCCATGTATAAGTCCTACCCTGAGATCCTTTAACTCATTATCCCTTATACGCTCGGCAAGCCCTTCTGCCGACTCGGCTTCAATCTCTTCCGAGTCTTCAACTAAAGGGCATACTATATACGCCTGCCTACCCTCGGCAACATTTTTTCGGATAAAATTATATATTCTTTCTCTGTAGGATTCATTTACGGCATAGGTATCGATTGGTTTTCTGTCAGGGGGCAATTCATCTATTATAGATACGTCTAAATCGCCATATAAAGCCAGTGATAAGGTTCTCGGTATAGGAGTCGCAGTCATAACAAGCAAGTCAGGGTTTTCACCTTTGACCGATAGCTTTGCTCTTTGACGCACACCAAAACGGTGCTGCTCGTCTGTTATTACAAGACCCAGCTTATAAAACTCGGTGTCATCTTCCAAGATCGCGTGAGTTCCAATCAAAACATCAATTTTACCTTCTTTTGTGAGAGCTTTTATCTCTTCCTTTTCCTTCTTTTTTGTACTTCCTGTAAGAAGTCTTACGTTTACTCCAAGCTCCTCTAAAAGTGGCCCCACACTTTGGTAATGTTGTTCAGCTAAAATTTCGGTAGGAACCATAAAGGCACTCTGATACTCGTTCTTAACAGCCAAATATATAGCCATAACTGCGACGATTGTCTTACCGGAGCCTACATCTCCCTGAATCAGGCGATTCATTTTCTTTTCTGATTCCATATCATTTCGGATTTCTTCCAACACCTTTTTCTGTGCTGAGGTGAGCTTAAATGCTAGTTTATTCAACAGAGGATTAATATCTACCGATTTAAGCTTGTTTCCCTTTTGCTCTGTGCTTACACCCTTTGATTTCAATAGACCTAATTGAAGAATCAGCAGTTCTTCAAATACCAGACGCCTTCTGGCCTGCTCCATATCATGGAAGCTTTGCGGAAAGTGAATCTCTTCATATGAATAACCAATCTGACTGAGGTTATAGCTTTCTCTTATATCTTGTGGCAGTGTTTCTTCGAATTTGTCCCCGGTTAGCTTTAATGAGTTTTCGGTTAGTTTCCTTAAATGTGTTTGAGTCAAGCCTTTAGTTAAAGAATAAACAGGAAGTATCCGTCCTGTGTTCCTGCCAAATTGTTCAGCCGTTTCTATAACAGGGCTATTCATTTCCAGTCGCATGCCCATTCTTTTCACTTTTCCAAAAAAGATGTATTCAATTCCGGTTTTAAGATTATTCTTTATATAGCTCTGATTAAACCAAGTAATCGATAAAAAGGCCGTTCCGTCAGAAACTAAGCCTTTAATAATTGAAAGATTTCTGCGAGGTCTTGATTCTGTAACATCGGAGACCAGACTTGCACACACACCGCACTCCTCTCCGTCTTCAATTTCAGTTATTTTTTTTAATATTGACCTATCCTGATAATCGCGAGGAAAAAAATTAAGTGCATCGTTAACAGTGCAAATGCCAAGTTTTGATAAAAGCTTGGCTCTTGCTTCTCCAACACCCTTTACATACTTTATGGATTTCCCGAATATATCCTCTTGAGGCATGGTATGACCCTCCGCCGCATGATATAAAATAATATATCATAAAATCAACTAATCCGTACAGAAATGACAGTCAAATTATAATAAAATTGCCTTGCTACCGCGGCGGCAGCTTTATTGATATTCGCAGGCCCATATTAAGAATAATGCGTACTAGTTTTAAGTTGACAAGGGAGCGCAGTCGATGTCATGCATGAAGCATAGAAAGGATTATTTTGGCA
>CAZPIS010000102.1:0-6674 GCA_964586745.1 uncultured Ruminiclostridium sp. | reverse complement strand
GGAATCGATGAGATTAATCGAGATTTACCAATTAAAAATGGTAAGGATGAGGTCAACAGTTCGATTCTGTTTGAGGGCTCCAGTAATAGCAAGGCTTCCGTGAGTTAATACTTTCGGAAGTTTTTGTTTTGACAGACATTTTGACAGACTTTATATAGTTTATTCTATAAAAAAAGAACGCCATCCATATTTTTAAAAGGTATTCTGGAGCGTAGATATGGTGAAGATTACGATAAAGGTATATAATGGTAATGTTTAGTATAGCATCTATTGCACGTTAGTACAAAAATGTGAAGCAATACTTTTCTAAGGAGTATGATGAATTTGAGAAGACAAGACAGAGAGGTTACAGAAACAAAAGAGTTAATGCAGATTATTGACCAGTGTAAAGTTTGTAGGGTTGGTATGCAAGATAATGCTGGTCTTTATATTGTGCCAATGAATTTTGGTTATATTTATGATAATAATCAACTAGTGTTGTTTTTCCATAGTGCAAAAGAAGGAAGAAAAATTAAGGCATTAAAAGAGAACATCGATATATGTTTTGAAATGGATTGTGAACATCACCTTATTACAGGAGATGAAGCCTGCCAATATTCGTATTCCTTTAAAAGCATTATTGGAAATGGTAAGGTTGTCTTTATTGATGAAGTTGAAGAAAAGAAAACTGCCCTATCTACATTGATGAGACATCAGACTGGTAAGGATTTTTCATTTGATGATAGAATGGCAAACAGTGTTTTAGTGTTTAAAGTTATTGTACATGAATTTACTGGTAAATTTCATCCATAATGGAGAAAATATTATGCCGGCAAGCTCAAAGGTAAAATATTTATTTGGAGGGGGTGTGACATGAGTATTTTTGAAGGGATTATGCTGGTATGCTTTGGATTTGCATGGCCGCTGAATATCTACAAATCTCTTAAAACCAAATCTGCTAAGGGGAAAAGTTTATCCTTCCTCATTGTCGTTCTAATTGGATATATCTCCGGTATTATTCATAAAATTTTATACAGTAATGATATAGTGATGATTTTGTATATAATAAATTTGTGCATGGTTATGATTGATACGCTGCTTTATTTCAGAAATCTAAAGCTGGACAGGCTTGCTGAAAAACAGTTTTCAAAATAATTAACGTAAATTGTTAAGCAAAAGCAGTACTCAAATTGACGAGAAAATAACAAATGGTCACAATGAACAATTAACCCGAGGAAAAGTCCACTAAACGATGGACTTTTACAAATTATAATTTAAATTTCAGCACCAAATCCTCTAGATTTTTCGTTAAATCCTCAAGTAGTTGCATTCTACTTGCTACTTCTTCGAGATTTGCTGTTTCTTCCTGAACGGTTGCTGAAATATCCTGTGATACCAGTGTGTTTTCATTAGTAGCCTTCTCGATTTTCTCCATACTATCAACAATATTGGTAACACCTAAAAATAGTTCTTTCATCATTCTGTTTATGTCCAAGACCATTGCACATTCAACATTATTGGCATCTCTTATATCACGGAAACTGCCCATTGTCACCGTGGCCATATCATTGCTTTTTTCTAATTCATCAAGGCTGTTAGACAGTTTCTGTGTCATATCATTCATTGATACTTGTATAGAATTAACTATACTGGCAATCTGTTCAACAAGCTCCTCTGAACTATCAGATAATTTACGGATTTCACCAGCAACTACTGCGAAGCCTCTTCCGGCATCGCCTGCACGCGCTGCTTCAATTGAAGCATTTAGTGACAGCAGATTTGTTTGATTCGAAATACCCCTGATTAAGTCCAGAATATTATTCATTTTATGGGTTTGTGTAACGAACGCCTCTGAAACTTGAACGACTTCTGCCATGGTTGTGTTTACATCTTTTAACTGAACCATGTATTCGGAAAGCTTAACGTTTCCGATTTCGGCCTTATCCAATGCATTTGCTGCACTTACAGAAATATCAGATACTTTATTATTAACATCCTCAGAGATCTTTTTTATTTCCTTCATCATAACAATTGCATTATCCGTCTCATATAGCTGATTATCTATCCCTTTAGCCATATTATCGAGAGCTATGGAAATATTTTCGCTTCCTTTTTCATTTTCGACAGTACTTCTTGTAACAACCTGAGTTGCATCCTTTATATCAATAGCAGCTTTTCTGACATTTGAAATGACTTTCTTGAGATTATCACTCATAATATTGAAATTATATGCCAACTGTTCAACTTCATCATTTGAGCGGATATTTACCTTTTCACGTGACAAATCACCCTCAGACATATGTAAAAACTCAGTTTTTAATTTCTTAATTGAAGAGGTTATACGCTTTATAATAATTACAAACAAGAGTACACTGACAATAACTGCAAGTGCGAATATTATAATACATAAAATAATCAATTCCTTGAAATTCTTTTCAATTTCTTGCTTTATATCTGCACTCCTTGCTAATTCTAAAGTAAGAAGACTTGATAGGTTATTTGATATTTGTCCTCCTTCAACACCCATATCCTTAACGATTTTTTGAATATCGGGATTAACAGAAGGATATTTACCCTCAACACTCCTATCATATATTTCCTGTATATAAGCAATATATTTTTCTGTTGGATTCCTGACAGCATTTATAGCTCCCAGATTTCCAAAATACTTTTTATCCGTTTCGAGTTCTGCTTTCAGTTTATCAAGAAAACTTAAAATTCCTTTTGCACTTTCTATTTGTGAGCCTGCTTCAAGGTCGTCCCCCACCAAACAGGAATTCATGATTTTATTTGGCTGAGAAATAATGTTGACTTTCATTTCATTAATTTGGAAGATATTATTTACAAGATTATTATATTCATTATTAAACTCAATAGATTTTAAAAGAATAAATACAATTAGAAACCCCAAGATAGCAATAGAAATCGAAAAAACAAGTGCGACTTTTTTTGCAATACTATTCAGAAGTAGTTTACGCACCTTATGAATGTTGGATTCCTTATTTGAAGCGATAATGGAAGTATCTGAGCCAGATTTTTCAGTTCCCTTTTTATTCTTGCCATTTATACGTTCCTTTGGCATTTTTATTTTATTATGTTTTTTCATATTGCTCATCATATATACCACCCCAATAATATGATAATACCACGTTATCAATGCAGTCAAACAAAGTAGTTCTGCAAAGATAAAGGGCCGAAACAGATATACTATTCCGGCCCGTTGATTCTTTACAAATTAGTCATAAAGGTTAGGAGCAATACTAGGATCTTCAATATTGTCCTTGTTGTACCATGCGCCGCCTGTATCAACATCGGATACTTTTTCGCCCTTAGCTGCTGCAATTAAAAGATCAATAGTAACTTCGCCCATCTTTAGAGGAGACTGTGTAACAGCACCATACATAGTACCATCTTTAACAGCTGCCTTAATAATGGAGCCGGCATCAAAGCCAACAGCGATAACCTTATCATCGGTACTTCCTAATTTGCCCAGGTTCTGGTTTGCAGTTAGGATACCTTCTGCAGAAACCTGATTGGAACCGAATAAACCGATTGTATCGGATTGATTCAAAATTGCACTTGCTTCTGTTGCGCAAAGTTCTGTTGTTGTCTGGGAAGGAACACGAACTTCGATAATAACATTAGCAGAAGCTTCGTCGCCTTTATCTTTTGCTTTGCCTACAAAGTAATCATTTCCTACAACTGCTGTGGATTTTCCTGCAGCTTTGCAGAGCTCAGTGATTTTGTCGATAAAGCCAAGACCACGGCTTGTAATAGATTCTGATGTAGCATCCTGGTTAACAACACCGATTCTAACTTTGCCATTAGCGCCTTTTACTCTGCTTTCAAGAGCTTTCCAAATACCTTCAGCGGCTGTAACGCCTGCTTTATAGTTATCTGTGGAAGCTGTAGCAACAACAGATCCAGCTGGTGCATCCGGAATACCGGAGTCAAAGCATACAACAGGAATGCCTGCTTCTTTAGCTGCCTGAAGTGAATCAAGCATAGCTGAAGGATCACAAGCTGCGAGACCAATTCCGTCTGGTTTGCTGTTTATAGCATCATTAAACATTTGTACCTGATCAGCGATATCAGATTCAGAGTTCGGGCCATTAAATGTAGAAACAACGCCCTTTGCCTCCATTTGTGCTGTTGCGCCTTTAACAGCAGCGAGCCAATAGGTTGACTGATAGCTCTTTACGATAATTGCGAAATTCAGGGCCTTGTCAGCAGGTGCTGCAGGAGCTGCGGGTGCTGCAGGTGCTGCAGGTGCTGCAGGTGCTGCAGGTGCTGCGGGTGCTGCAGGTGCTGCAGGAGTTCCTCCGCAGCCTGCCAACAATGAAGCGACCATAACGATGCAAAGGACGATTGATAATAATTTTTTCATGTTTTTCCTCCTTAAAAATAATTAGAATTATTTATAATTACTGCTTTTTAATAGCAGCAGTTACCGATCTAGTTTTTTTCATATTTCTGTTTAAGTCGATTAGCACAGCCGTAATCAGTACAATACCTGTAATAATTTGTTGCCAGTTTGCCTGAAGGCCAATGAAGGGAAGGCCTGTTTTTAATATACAGATTATAAATACACCTAGAAGAGTACCTGTTATGCTGCCTACGCCTCCTGTCATCGAAACGCCGCCGATAATCGCACCGCCAATTCCTTCAAGTTCGAACCCTGCGCCTGTTCCCGGATATACACTTGCAAAAATTGCTGAGTAGGCAATAGATGCAAGTCCTGCAAAAACACCGGATATTATATAAGCAACTATGTAGCAAGATTTAATATTTATACCTGATAATCTTGTAGCCTCTCTGTTACAGCCAATTGCAAGGATGTATCTTCCTGTTTTTGTATGATTTAAAATAAATGACATTAATATTACCAGTAATAAAATCCATAAGAAACCTAATGGTATCTTCATGTCTCCAATATTTAATTTAAAAATGGTCCTAAACCATCCGCCTTCAGTACCTACAGTAGGCCAAGGTATTCCGAGACCTCTACTGAATATTGAGCCGAGTCCCCTGGTCATCATCATTGTACATAATGTTGCGAGAAATGGCGGCAAATTCATAATTCCAATAAGAATGCCATTTAATGCTCCTATTATTGCACCACATAATACGCAGACTATCATTCCCATCCATACCGGCCACCCCTGATATACGACCAGATAACCGCCGACCAATGAATAACAAATCAGCCCTGTACCAATTGACAAATCAACCCCGCCCGTTATTAAGGGAAACGTAACACCAATTCCAATCAGTGTAATATAATAGGAATAATCTAAAATGCTTAACAACGTTGAATACTTTCTAAAATTCGGACTGGCAATAGAGAAAAACCCGAACAATGCAAGGACAATTAAAAATACTACTACATTTTGTCCCCCAAGTCGTTGAATAATTGATTTATTTGATGAGACCGGCATATTCTTGTTTTGTCTTGACATATCCATATCCTCCTAATCTTCCATTGTTGCTAAATGCATGATTTTTTCCTGGGAGGCCTCTTCTATTCTGAGTTCCCCACTCTTACGCCCTTCGCACATAACAACAATCCGGTCGCTCATCCTAAGAACCTCAGGCAATTCTGATGAAATCATTATGATTGATTTTCCTTCTTTAACAAGCTCATTCATTAATTTATAAATGTCGCTTTTGGCACCGACATCAATTCCTCTGGTTGGCTCATCAAATATTAAAATATCACAATTTCTTACAAGCCATTTCGTTAAAACAACCTTTTGCTGATTTCCACCGGAAAGGTCAACTACCAGTTGATCAACACCGGGTGTTTTAATTGCAAGAGAATCAACATATTTTTCGGTTTCTGTGTTTTCCTTCTTTTTGTTTATAAAAAGACCATTCATGAAGTTATCTAGATAAGCCATCGTTGAATTTTCCGCAACATCACGTTGTATTACTATACCATAACGTTTTCTGTCTTCTGAAAGGTATCCGATACCATGTTCAACAGCATCTTTCGGACTATGTATTTCAACTTTCTTTCCATTGATATAGATATCTCCGCTTTCTTTGGGATCGGCTCCGAAAATAGCTCTTGCGGTTTCTGTTCTTCCTGCACCCATAAGTCCCGAAAACCCAAGTATTTCACCTTTATACAATTCGAAACTAACATCCTGCACAAGTCTTCCGGCATTGAGATGTTCAACCTTTAACACTACCGGTGCATCTTTTGCAACCTTGCTCTCTGTTTTGGGTTCTTCATAAATAATACGTCCGACCATCATGTTAATGATATCGTTTTTAGTTGAATCCTTTGAAATTAAAGTCCCTACATATGCACCATCACGCATTACGCTTACACGATCGGTAATGATCTTAACTTCATCCATTCTATGAGTAATATAGATAATGCCAATATCTTTTGTTTTTAAGTCCCTGATTATCTCGAATAATTCATCAACCTCTGTCTCTGTAAGCGCTGCTGAAGGTTCATCAAATACGATAATTTTTGCCTCATGCGAGATTGCCTTTGCTATTTCACACATCTGCTGCTTACCAACAGTAAGATTACTCATTTTCTCGGTAGGATCAATATTGATATGTAGACGCTTAAATAGCTTAGCTGATTCAACGTTCATTCTGGCATCATCAATTTTTTTGCCTTTCATATACTCACGGCCGATAAAAATATTCTGAGCTACCGACAAATGACCAAGCAT
>CAZPIS010000101.1:0-6677 GCA_964586745.1 uncultured Ruminiclostridium sp. | reverse complement strand
GAAATAAAGGCCAGAGGTGCAGTAGTTCTGGCAATAACCACAAAAAGGAATGCAGAAGATGTATCAAAAGTGGCAGATGCCGTCATAACAATACCGGACATGGACAACATCTTCGCACCGGCTGTAGTCGTTACCCCGATGCAGCTTTTTGCGTATTATGTTTCAGTAATGAAAGGAAACGATGTGGATAAGCCAAGAAACCTTGCAAAAAGCGTTACGGTTGAATAGTACCTAAATATAATGTTTATATTGTGTTGTTTATTTAATTATAGATGTGGTATGTTTAAATTAAACTATTAATATTATTAACCGTTTATATTGAAAGGAGACTTTACTATGGCAGGAAAATTTGAAATCTATAAGGACAAATCAGGAGAATTTCGTTTTAGATTAAAGGCATCGAATGGCCAAACTATTGCAACCGGAGAAGCTTATACAACAAAAGCAGCTTGTTTAAACGGTATTGAATCAGTTAAGAAGAATGCTCCTGATGCTGCAATTGTAGAAATCGAATAAGAATATTTATTATAGTAATCCTATTAAGGCAGATTAGATATCTGCCTTTTTTTATTGTCGGAAATGTACTTTTAATTGGGAAACAGACTATATATAACAATAGGAATTATATTTTAGACGTGAATTATGAATAGGTTTTTTATTGTTATGTTGGCGTTATCCGCTTTCCCGCTTGATATATATTCGTTTCCGGTACAGAATAATCAAAACACAATTGAGATTACAGCTTCGCAAATCCCATCGGAAGAGTCGTTTTCTTTAATAAATATTAGCTCCTCAAGCGCAGAAGAAGCTTCGAATGGAACTGTGCTAGATGAGCAGATTGAAGAGATAACTATTTCCTTTGCCGGTGATTGTACAATCGGCAGTGATGAAAGTTATACAGGTCATACGTTTGATAAGGTATATAAAGAAGCAAATGATTCAGCATACTTTTTTAAAGGTGTAAACAGTATTTTTTCTAGTGATGATTATACATTAATAAATCTTGAAGGAGCTTTAACAAACGAAACAAAGAAGGCAAATAAAGAATTTCGATACAAAGGTCCCCCCGAATATTGCGAAATCTTAAAAAAAGGAGGTATTGAGGGAGTTACACTTGCAAATAATCATACTCTGGATTATTTACGGGAAGGTTTTGATCAAACGGTCGAAACTTTAAAAAAAGCTAATATTGATTATACATATTTGGAGAATTATTTTATTAAGGAAATTAAAGGTGTCAAATTTGGTTTTTTAGGTTATAAAGCATGGTCCAATGAGAATAATTCCAATCAACTGTTGGTTAAGCATGTGAAAGAGATGCAAGAGAAGGGTGTGGATTTTATTATTGCTAATTACCATTGGGGTGATATGTATAGTTACACGCCTAATGCACAACAAAAAAATATGGCTCACTTTGCTGTGGATAATGGGGTGGACTTAGTTATTGGCCATCATCCGCATGTTTTGCAGGGTATGGAGAGTTACAAAGGTAAAACCATTGTTTATAGCTTGGGGAATTTTTGTTATGGCGGGAAAATGAATCCCAAGGATAAGGATACCATAATATTCCAACAATTAATTTCCTTTGATTTTTTAAAAGGTGAAATTATAGCAACCAATTTTAGAATTATATCGGCAAGTATTTCTTCAAGAACAGATATAAATAACTTTCAACCTGTTTTAATTTCTGGAGAAGAAGAGGAACGTATTACAAAAAAATACGAAGAATTAAGCAATAAAATAGAATAAAGCAAAAAAAATTGCAATTGACAGACCGTTCATATTTGGTACAATGAATGGGTGTAGATGAACTTTGGAGGGACTTATATGATTAAGCACTATGAAATAAAGATTGCGGGTTTAACTAGGCTGCTTCCTTTATGCCCGATTAATAAGGACTTATATATTGGAGCATTTATATTGTTTGGTGATGTTGAACTAACTGTTGCCTGTGCCAAAGAATTGCTCAAAAAGGCTCCGGAGTATGATGTGATGATTACTGCCGAGAGTAAGGGAATCCCGTTAGTATATGAAATGACAAAACAAGCAGGATTGAACAAGTATCTCTTGGCTAGAAAATCCGCTAAGCTTTATATGCGAGATGTAGTGAATGTTGAGGTTCAATCAATAACAACCGAAAAGCGCCAGACTCTTTTTATTGACAGAGATGATGCCGAGTACATGAAGGGCAAGAGAGTGCTTATTGTAGATGATGTAATAAGTACCGGTGAGTCAGTAAAAGCTGTTGAAAAACTTGTACATGAATCAGGGGGCATAGTTGCCGGACGAATGACAATATTAGCAGAAGGTGATGCTAATAAAAGAGATGATATTATTTTCTTAGAGCATCTGCCTCTATTTAATAAAAATGGAGATGCCATTTAGAAGATATATAATATTATAGCAAGATACTAAAGCCGCTTTAAACAGTGGCTTTTTATTGTATGAAGAGGGTTTTTTATTGATGTAAGCAAGATTTATTAATGGCGACTATCGAATCTCAGGGAGCTATTAATTAATAAACATCTCAGCCTTTTCTTTTTCTGTAAGAGTTCTGCCGTTTAGCTGTCTTTTAGCTTCTTCCAGCAGCATTTGTGTTGTATAGTACGGCATAATGTATAGCGTGGTAGAACCGCTTCCTCTTGATATAATAGTAGAAAAATCTTCATTTATATCAGAAATATTTGCAGATGCAAGGACCTTTAATGTGGCAGTATCAAGTATATGTGTGTATGAAAGACCTATTAGTGCTATTTTATCATTGCTTTTGCTGAATACCACCTTTTTTAACGGGGTAGGGAATTTGTCCTTTTCAATTGTTTTAATGAGATTACCGTTTATGGTGTCAAATATTGAAATGCTTTCATCTACAAACTGAACGAATAATTGTTTTTTATCAGGGCTAAGAAGCAGAACAGATTCCTCGGCGATAAGATCATCCAGTGATACTTTTTCAATAAAGGTATCTTCGATGTCATAAACTTTTATACTGTTATTTTTGTATGAAAGAACACAGGTTTTCCCATCATCGCTGATAATACCATTAGTAATGGCCTTGTCCTCAATATTGAAAAGGACATTCTTTGACTTTATATCTATAATACTTGCCATATTGTTTTTATTAATAAGAAATAGCTTATTGTCATCTGTAAAAGCGCAATAATCAATATAACTGTACTCCAAAACCTCAATAATTTCCAAATCCGGAATAGAGTAAATAGTTATTTCGTCATATGATGGTATGGCTAAAAGTGATAAGTCGTTATTTGTATAAAAGTCAAAATAAGATTTTGACTGAATTTCAGAGACAACTGAAAAGTCTGAGGTTTTTATTGCTCGTAAGTTTCCTGAGGCAAAAGCTATCAGGATTATGTTATTATCATCAACAAATTTAACTTTCGATATAGTGTCATTATAATCTGCCGAGAGTAATAGTTTATTATTTGTTACATCCCAAAGAAAAAGTTCGCTGTTGTCATAAGTATAAGAAAGTGCAAGCTCACCGTCCTGTGATAAAACAGCGTTATGTATTGCATTATTGTGGCCTTCCAGAGATATTGTTTTTTCGTTAATTATTTGTTTATATATGTAGACTTTTTCGGAGTTTCGTAAAGAAAAAATAATCTTACCCTTAGTATGGGCAACTTGATCAATCGGCGCTGCCCTTGTTATGCGAAAGTTTACAGCATCGCTGGTATTGTCGCCCATAAGCCAGAGTTTTATTGTTCCATCGTAGGATGAAACAATTATAATGTCATTATTTATTTGATAATCGGATACATAATCTCCATGAATAAAAGTACTCTCAATGACTCCCTTTTTTATATCAATTATATTGATTTTTTTATCTTCAACCAAAACCAGTTTTGTTGGATATGATGGAAAAAAAGAAGCATTTCCTATATAAGAATCAGTGAACATAATTGAAGTTTTTTTACCGTTGGTAGAGAATAAATCAAGGGAACCTTTTCCCGGATCGAGTAGGCCAAGGTCTTCACCAAAAAAGTTGGAAATAATGGCAAGAGAACCATCTTCAGAATAATCTATATCAGATATATTATTATATTTTGTTTTATATGTACTGATTAAAGAGAAAGATTCCATATTAAATACAAAGACCTTTCCGACAGAAGTACCTACAGCCAGAAAATCACTATTTTTGCTAAAAGCCATGCATGATACGTATTCACCCAAAGCAGATGAATCAGACCCGGTCATCATTAAGTTTTCAACGTTAATAGTGTTTATCATGCTGCCGGAACTCACATCAATAAAGCAAACTTTTCCTAGGCTATAGTAGGCAATAATTTTCTTATCTGCCGAGTATGTCAGATTAGATGCATAATCGGTAATCTGCCATATGGAATTACCATAGATATCGACACAAGTGATGTAGTTGTCATAAGTTGTTTCGGATAATGCTACGGCTATAATGGTGCTATTATCAATAAAAAGAATATCGCCATCCATGGGAACGCCTTCATTAGTAAACACCTTACCAATAGGCTTTCCGTCTTCAATATTCCAAAAATAAATATAGCCGTTTTTGCAGTTTGTCAGTATTGTTTTACCATCAGGGCTTATATCAAGATAGTTAACAGCCATATCATGATCTAATACTATATCTCCGTCAAAGTAGTAATCGGCTTCATAGACTGCCAGTGCTTTTGACATAGCATATTCCGCTTCATGTACATAGGGCCTTTCCGGATTTGCCATATCCTTAGGAAGAGCTGCTTGAGCAGCTAAAATTGCTCTGTATCTATCACCGTCTTCAAAGTATCTGTTTGATATATCAGCAAGATACCTTGATTGGCCTATTTGAGTCTCTTTTATTTGGGCTGTAATTTCTATGTTTTTTTGATTTATTTCATTAGACTTTTGATTTATTTCTTCAGATTTTTTACTGATCTCCTGCGATTTCTGATTAATTACAAGGGCCTGATACGTACTAAAAGAGGCAAAGGTAAGAAAAAATGCAGACAATGATATAGAAGCTGTAAGCACAGTTTTTATTAGTCTCTCCTTATGACGTTGTTTAAGGTCATCATAGCTGCAATTAAGCATAGGAGAAAGAAGACGTAGGATCTCTGTTTTAAGCTTTTTAAACATCTCTTTCTCGGAAGCAGCCCTTATGTCTGCGGCAAGGGGTTCCACCTCAACGGCAGACTCTAAAATCGAACCATCATCCATAGTCTGGGTTTTGCTAATAAAACGTAAATGTTCCGGAAAGGATTCATTTGGCTCGCCTTCAATTAAAAGTGTAAGTATTCTATCGCGACCATGTAGCTTCTTATAGGTTTCAATTTCTTTTAATACCCATTGTGATTGAGGCGTTCTTGGAGAACATATTACTATTAAATATTCGGAGGATTCCAATGCTGCGGAGATATTATCGGCAAGATTTGATGAGGTCGGCAATTCGTCTCGGTCTTTAAAAACTCTATTGATTCGCTTTTTACCTGATGATTTAGCTATACTCTTTGGTATTTTAAAGGTTTCGAGCAGCCGATGTAATCTTTCTGCAACTGCTTTGTCAAGCTCAGTATGACGGTAACTAATGAAAGCATCATATTTATAATTCATCTTATTACCTCAATATTTATATTAATATAAGATTAGTGTTTAGAAATCTATGTGTCAAGTATTGTGTCTTGATTATTCCAAATAAATAAATATTGTGATAACATAAACCTAATTGACAGTATCAAATATACATGCAAAGGACAATGGTATATGACATTAAAAGAATTACTGAATTACGAAGAAATCACTATTCAATGTCACGACAACCCAGATGCGGATACAATCGCCTCAGGGTTTGCTCTTTATACTTTTCTTAAAGAAAGAGGAAAGCAAGTTAGACTGATATACAGCGGCAGGGCTAAGATGACAAAATCTAATCTGGTAATCTTGGTAAAGGAATTATCTATACCTCTTGAATATGTAGATAATATTGAGGTGTCAGGGCTACTGATAACGGTTGATTGCCAATATGGTGCAGGTAATGTAAAAAAGTTTGAAGCTGATAATGTAGCAATAATAGACCATCACCAGCAAGAGATTACTGATGTTCCTCTAAGCGAAATAAGATACTATTTAGGTAGCTGCTCAACACTGGTATGGCAGATGTTGGAGGAAGAAGGCTTCAAAGTTAATGAACACCCTGATGTCGCCACAGCACTCTATTACGGATTGCTTGTAGACACCAATGGCTTTACAGAGCTACATCATCCCTCCGACAGGGATATGAAAGATACTTTGTGTCATGATTCCGATCTTATTCGAAAATTAAAAAATTCGAACTTAACCATGCACGAATTGGAGATAGCGGGAATAGCTCTGTTAAGAAGCTCATACAATTCCGCCAACAGGTTTTCCATTATTAAAACCCAGCCATGTGACCCCAATATACTCGGATTTATAAGCGATTTAGCTATCCAAGTTGATTCTATTGGTGTATGTATTGTATATCACGAAATAGAAACAGGAATTAAATTTTCTGTTCGCAGCTGTGTTAAAGAAATTATGGCCTCCGAGTTAGCAGAATATGTTTCTGAAGGAATCGGATCAGGCGGAGGGCACAATGACAAGGGCGGCGGTTTTATAAACAAGAGTGAGTTTACTCGCCGGTATCCTTATATTAATGCTGACGAATATTTACTTACTCAACTGAC
>CAZPIS010000100.1:0-6708 GCA_964586745.1 uncultured Ruminiclostridium sp. | reverse complement strand
TTTTTATTGTTTACAGATTCATAATCTATGTTATTTAATGACTATCTCCTACAAATTCTATGATATTCTGAGTTCCCTCTCTAAAAGAGCCTCTTTGTTTATACTAATATTGTTAACAGATAAATATGGAAATTTGGTGCTTTTAGGTATAAAATATGATTGTATATAAAGTAAATCATAAATAGAATAACGCAAGCATATTACACAATAACAGAATTCTAAGACTGTTTAATCTATAATTTAATATAGACTGGGGATTTTAGTATGAAAAAAATGTTTTCCTATCTCCTTATCTTATGTATGCTGCTTAGTTTATCCGCACCCCTCGCAAACGGAGCTTCACAAGCCCCAACATGTACAGATTCTGTTATTGATTTTAAAGGAACAACGCCGACTCAGGCTGTAGAGTATTCATATGATGATCTCGAGACTCTGCCCTCGGGGCCTTTATTTGACTACGATGCCCTTTTGCCCGCAAGTCCGGAATGGATGGATCTTATTGCAGACGAAAAACCGGCCAAATTTAATGCATCTTATCAGCTTGCTGATGATGTAATTGAGGTCAATAAGACTGTTACAGACAACATTGCCGACATGGGACAAATTCTTTCCGGGAGCAGCGAGCAAAAGCTTCCGCCATATAAAATTATTGAAAGAGGCGGGTATATTAATAAAAGTATTCTGGATTTAGCCGCATCATTAGACAATAGTGAAATTAAAAGCGGTTCTGTTATTGTAGACAGGGAATCGGGAACCGCGTTTAAGGTGGTGTCTCCTACAATATACACCGGCATTTTTGACTCGGACCCTGAGTTCAAGGCAATGACAGAGCCTCTTGAAAATACATATTCAATAGCAAAACCCGAGCTTCATGAGATTGTTAAGGAGTTTGATCTTCCTGATCAGGATGTAACTCTTACTAAGGGCAATATCATTAAATTTGCACCGAATGTTGAAAAGTATATTATGCCTTTTGCAAAAAACCTGCCTGTGGTGGTAGATGATAATGATAAAACCTTTAAGACCCTTAAAAGTGACAACCTTATCGAACTACAATTCAAGGATACTCAGCTTCAAGGCAAGGTAGGCAATTCTACAATCACTTTGACATTATCGGGCGGCCTTGCCATTGACGCCATCAAAGTCAAAGGACGCTATTCCATGAATAGCGGCTACGAGATTTCCATGACCCTTGCGCAGGAATGCTATCTAGTTGCCCAATTTGACGCTGAGCTTCACGAGGAAGTCAGAGTTCCCATCCTGGGAATAAGTATTCCTTTTGGTGTGGGAGAAATTTATGGCGGTATTTTCGCTTTAATTGGTATTGACGGCTCCGTAACTCTCGGTATTGAATCACGCGAGACAAATTCCAATAAGATGGGAATCCGCGGCGGCACCAAATTATATATTCCAACAAGCTTTCACCCCATTTTTGAGCCTACAGTTCCTGAAATCTCAGGCGATTGCAGTATGCTTGGTAAAATCAACGGTTATATAAAATTTGGTCCCATGCTTGGTATTGAAATCTTTGGGTTTGATTTGGTCGGGGCGGGGGTACTTTTCGGGGCAGGGGTGAAGGTCCAGTCTGACGGAAAAATGCTGGACATTGAGCTTTATGCATCTTTTGATGTGTATATTGAGATAGTAGATAAGTGTTTTACTCTTGCTAGGGCGTATCCCACAATTTATCGAAAGCAGCAACCTGATATGCTCGGATATAAGATAGAATTTCTTGAAACCTTTATATACCCCGGACGTGTGGGGGGTATTGTTGAAAAAGATGTATCGGGAGGAGCTTTTGACCCGGTCGAGAACAAAGAATATAAGATATGGATTGTGCCTAAAAAAGCTATTGAGAGCTTTAATGCGGACAACCGTGAAGCCATACTGGCTGAGAATAAAAACAGCAATATTGAATTAAAAGATAGGGTCCGGACTTACCCCGATAGCTCCTTTGCTTTAACCAATTCTGAGGGAGAATTCTATCAGAATGAGGATGACGGTCTGATATTGTATAGCGGCGACGACATTTACATGGAGTTCAAGCCGGAAGGTGGAGCAACATTATTCGTAGGCCCCGCCAAACCAACACTTCCATTTACCGATATCAAAATTATTACTGCAGATCACTTTAATGACTATGTCACCGGCAAGGTTGAGCCTAAGCGCCTCATCAATTGGGATGTTGACCGCTTTGATGAAAGCAAGGAGCAGGAGGAATTGGTGTATTACAGCGGCCCGGTAAGCATCTCGCCTTTTAATGATTATGGAGTTACCCGGGATTATAAAACTTATGACAATGTACCCCACATTCAGCATCGTCCCTATGTTATAAGCGGCACTGCTTTGACAAAAACCAATGAATTAGGCGAATTCGATACTAGAAATGCATATGCCCAAAGCGGACCAAGTGGCACAATGGATGTTCTGTGCGAGGATTTGCCTAACCCTTATCTTGATTTCAATGAAATCCCTGAAACTATCGGTGTTGAGGCAACACTTGATATAAACGATGAGTTAAAACCCTTAATTGCTTATGGAATAAAACCTGTTTCCCCCGAATTTGTAATAACCAGAACCGTAGATTTTGTGGAAGGTTCCATCAAATCTATAAACGAAGGAGACAAAATAATACATCAAATGAGCTATGATGAATATCTCAGTGTTGCTAACCCTATCGGTACCAGAGCAATTACATCAGAAATGTTTAAATATCAAGTCAAAGGGTTTTCGACTCAGGATTATAAGGGATATTACGAAAATCCGGTAACCGAAACGAGGGAAGGACCGATAACACTAACAGAAATATTGGATGATAAGGGAAACCCGACAGGAGCTACAATGTTTGCCCAAAGAGTTACCCTGGAATGGGTCTGGCAGCCACACCCTAACCCCGTAAAAATAACAAGTCCTGACAATACTACTTCTACAGCCGGTGAAGCATCGTCGTTCCAAGTTACAGCTAATGGCTTTTTACCGACATACTCTTTGGAAGGAGAGCCTCAAAGGGTATGGATTGACGAAAAAACAGGCCTTCTTTACATACCCAACACATTGGAACCAGGCGATTATACCTTTACTATTCATGCAAAAGAAGGGATGGTTTTAGTGCCGGCAAACATTCCCGATCCCAAGAAAGGCCACGATGCATCTCCACCTGATAAACAGATTTTTACACTCAAAATAATTTCAGAGGTAGCCCAGCCGACTGTTACGCCGACTCAAACCCCTGAGCCCACTGTAACACCTTCGCCTTCTTCTACACCCCCTCCAACTCCGATGCCTACACCTACCGAAGAGGGGCCACCTACTCTGCCACCGTCACCTACACCTACATCCACGCCAAAGCCGACGACTACTCCCACTCCAACACCTACCCCTACACGTACACCCACGCCTACTCCCGCGACACCCACGCCTACTCCCGCGACGCCAACGCCTACACCCGCAACGCCTACTCCTGCCCCCACACTCACAGCACCGGTTTTGGCAAACAGGCGAGATAATTACGCTTTTAAAATGTCACAAGTAACTATGGATTTTTCTGTACAAATTAAGGCGACAGGCAGTGAGCCAATAACTTACTCATTGCAACAGGTGAACGCACGGTTAACCATACCTTCTGAAATATCAATCAATCCTGATACAGGTTTATTAACCGTACAAGGTGGTATTATCGGTGGAATCAGTCCGGGTAAGTATGATTTTATGGTAAAAGCAAGCAACGCCGCCGGTTCAGACATGCGGCAATGCTCATTGGAGGTTACAGCAGTTACGCTACCGCCCATAATCAGGCCTCCCTTCGGTAACCTGCCGCAAACAAAAGGTGACTTGGGAGTTATGCTTTTAGCTACATCAAACGAACCGGGAAAAAATCAGAATCTTCCGTCTGTAACCCCTAAACAGGATTTATTTAAGGAAGCGCCGCCTCCAAATAAGCTGACACTAAGATGTGATGACCCGAAGGATGTCTATACCCTCAAGCGTAATATCTATAACGGTGCATCCTATATTCGTTGGGATGAGGTTTTGGATATCTCTCTTGTTGAAGTTATGAAAAATAACAGTTCAATTGATGACTACACCTACTACGAGATGGTTTCATTAGGTGAAAGGATCAAATTAAATGATAATTCGCCCGTTTGCGATAATTATCATTACTATGACCCCGAAAATCCTGACTACACCCTGCCTCTCACAGAAGAGGAGCTTGCCAAAATGAAGGTGAACATGAAAAAAGAAATGGATGAAAAAATATCCGAATATAAAGGCGGCTATAAGCAAGTCTATCAGGATTTCAGTGTTGAAAATCTTCGCGACCGGTATTATGACTTAACCACAAATCCAATTGATAGGAGTCTATCCGGCTTAGAATACGGATCTTTAATTAAAGAAATGAACAATAAAAAGACAGGAGCATTTAATGTTGACTTAAACCAGGAAACAGGAACTGTAATTACAGGTAAGTATTTTACTAGCTTGATGAACAATCCAAAAGCATCACTTTCCTTCAAACAGGAAGGAGCAGTCATCACCTTCGCGGGCCAAGACGTTCAGAAGGCTAATGACATGGATATGATAAATATCGGTTACACCTTGGCCCCTCATGGAAAAGCTATAATTGAGAGTGTCGGTCCCGGCTTCGAGAGCTTTACCTACGGTTTCCAACACCACGGAGAACTTCCCGGCATAGCTACGTTTTCTATTTCAACCAATCTAACTGAAGGGTTAATGGTCAACGTTTATAGATTTGACGCTGCAACCAATAAGTTTTCACTGATAGCAGACAATATAAAAGTAGGAGCAAAGGGTGCCGTAACCTATAAGAACAATACTATGTCTGAATACCTTATAACTACAAAGAACCTTTCAGAAGCGGTAGTATCGGCTATGTCAACTCAACAGGAGACGGAAGGTGGGAATTTCTTATGGATAATAGGTTTGGCCATTCTGATTTTAATTCTTGGCGGAGTATACTGGTTTATAACCAAGTCAAAGCATCTCTCGTCTAAACCGAAAGTAGATTAGGCTTGATTTTTCGCTCAAATAAATAAGTGAGGCGTAATTATGAAACAAAATTTAGTATCCGCTATGAACAGCCGGTTAGCCGCATTAGGATTACCCTTCCAAAATGGTATGGGTACAGATATCAGTTTGACAGTTGAATTTTTAGATGCAGGCTGGAGCACCGGTCAGAAAAAAATTACATATGAGGCTGCTATCTTTGCCGATGAGGCTTCAAATACCGTCTATATGTGGGAATTGACTAAGGAAACCGGGCGCGGTTTTTCTTTCGGCGAAGAAAGCGATTCCTTTTCCCAAAGCGGAAAAACTCTTTTTCGAAAAGTGAAAAGCATTCAATACGGACCTGACGGAAAGGCCTATGAATACAATTTGAATTTAGGTGATATACCCAAGGCAATTAAGGAATCTTCTATTTCATTCGGTTGGAAATTTAAAACGGTATTAAACAAAAAGAAGGCCTTATATCCAAACGGTTATACCACAGCAGCTTCGGTTCCAATTAATAACCCACAAACACCACAATATGACAATAACTCTCGCTTTTGTGCAAACTGCGGTACAGAACTATCACCTAACGCAAAATTTTGCGGCAAATGCGGTAAAGCAAGATAATCAACATTAATTACTGGGAACTGGTCCGATAACTGCTATAATCCTCCGTAGCGGTTTGTTCTCGTGTTATCACTTTAGGAAAACTTCACCAATACCTTATCAATAAAAATTTCCACCAAGGCTGCATCGAATTGTGTCCCTGCATTTCTTCTGAGCTCGGCTACAGCTTGCTCTTTAATCATAGCCTTTCTGTATGGGCGATCAGCTGTCATAGCCTCAAATGCGTCTGCTACTGCTATTACTCTGGATTCAAGCGGAATAGCATCACCTTTCAAGCCTTCGGGATAACCATTGCCATCAATACGCTCATGATGGTAAAGAACAGCCTCTGCAAAAGCTTCCTGCTCCTTTAGGACTCTTAGAATCTGATATCCTAAATATGAATGCCGTTTTAACAAATCCCAGTCATCATCGTTAAGAGCTTCTTTTTTATTAAGAAGCTCAACGGGTATGACAATTTTTCCGATGTCATGAACCTGAACCGTCTTTCGGAAGGCAGATATCTCCGTTTCCGATTTTCCTAGAGCCTCATAAAGAGCAGCTGCAAGAATACCCACCCGCTCGTTATGCTTCTGCTCTGCTTCTGATTTTTCACGATTGGTATTAATAAACCTCTCTATAGTATCGGATTTTACCTTCTGCCTGTTAGCTTGTTTATCTTCATACATATTTGTATCTGCATCTCGAAGTATATCCTCAATTTTCTCGGTCTCTTCTGTTTTAACAGCACAGCCTGCGGCTATTGATACACGCAGTGGCCCTACGCTATAATTTTCTGGGGTATTTTTTATCCTTTGTTTTACAATACAGGTAGCTTCCATCGAGGTTTTAGGCATGAGTATACAAAATTCATCTCCGCCTATACGGGAAATGATATCCTCTGCTCTGAAAATACTTCTCAAGAAATCTGCGGTCTTTTTTATCAGATTATCTCCCATTTCATGACCAAAGACATCATTAGTTAATTTCAGATTGTTTAAATCAAGCATAATAATTGCAAACGGAAGGTTTCGATCGGTATCGAGCCTGCGCATTGCATCTTCCATATATCGGCGATTATATAAACCCGTA
>CAZPIS010000099.1:0-6745 GCA_964586745.1 uncultured Ruminiclostridium sp. | reverse complement strand
TCGGACTAAACATCCGTACCGGTTCGACTCCGGTCTCGAGCACCAGCTAAAACCCTGAAAGTATTACTTTCGGGGTTTTGCTATTTGAAGGTCGTTACACTGTTTACTAGGAGCGAATGCGACGTAAGGAAACAGTAGTAACACCCATGCAAGGCTTTCCCAAGAAGGCGAGCGCCAGCGAAGCCTGATTGGCATAATATTTTTAGTTTTTATATGTATAGTATTGAAATGTAACAACAAGGTCGATATAATATAATACACAATATATTGTTGTTATTTTACATATATCATACAATATATATTGCTTTTATTGATACTTTATAGATAAAATGCAAAAAACTAACGGAGGAGAAAACCATGCAGTTAACTGAAAATGCTGTAAAAGTTCTGGAAAAACGCTATCTGATTAAAGACAAAGACGGGAATGTTGTTGAAACGCCTGAAGAAATGTTTAGAAGGGTTGCAAAAACCATTGCCGGTGCAGATAAGGATTATATGTCCGAGGAACAGCTTGTAAAAACCGAGCAGGAGTTCTTTGATATAATGGCTAATCTTGAATTTCTGCCTAATTCCCCGACACTCATGAATGCCGGAAGACCTTTAGGACAGCTTTCGGCTTGTTTTGTGCTTCCGATTGAGGATAGCATGGAGGGGATTTTTGACAGTGTTAAAAATGCAGCATTGATTCATAAAAGCGGTGGGGGTACGGGTTTTTCTTTTAACAGACTGCGCCCGAAGGGCTCAAGCGTGAATTCTACCGGCGGAGTAGCAAGTGGTCCGGTTAGTTTTATGAAAGTCTTTAATGCGGCTACAGAAGCCGTAAAGCAAGGGGGAACCCGCAGGGGTGCCAATATGGGTATTCTTAAGGTGGATCATCCCGACATCATGGAATTTATAACCTGTAAGCAGGATAATGCTGATATTACTAATTTCAATATCAGCGTCGCCTTAACTGAAGCCTTTATGGAAGCAGTTGAGCAAGGTGATGATTATGATTTGATTGATCCTAAAACCAAGGAAATAAAAGGTAAATTAAATGCCCGCGAGGTTTTTGAGAAAATGGTCAAAATGGCCTGGAGCAACGGGGAGCCTGGAATAGTATTCATTGATCGCATAAATCGTGAAAATGTAACGCCCGCGTTAGGTGAAATAGAGAGTACCAACCCATGCGGTGAACAGCCTCTGCTGCCTTATGAAGCATGTAATCTGGGTTCTATAAATTTAAGCGTTATGACTAAAAAAGGAGAGACAGGTCCGGAGGTTGACTTTGATAAACTCCGCAATACTGTTCATAAAGCTGTTCATTTTCTTGATAATGTTATTGATGTAAACAATTATCCTCTGCCGGAAATTGAAAAGATGACCAGAGGAACTCGTAAAATCGGCCTGGGTGTTATGGGGTGGGCTGACCTTCTTATTATTCTGGGAATACCGTATAATTCGGGGGCCGCCGAAAAATTGGCTGAAGAAATGATGGGCTTTATTGATTTTGAATCAAAGCAGGAAAGTGAAAGAATAGCGTCTATTAAGGGTGTTTTCCCATACTATGACAAGAGCATATATAAAGAAACAGGAAGAAAAATCAGGAACGCAACTACAACAACAATAGCTCCAACCGGCACATTGAGCATAATAGCCGGTGTAAGCAGCGGAATAGAACCTCTTTTCGCTATTTCATTTATAAAAAATGTAATGGACGGAACAGAGTTGGTAGAGGTTAATCCTCATTTTAAAAATGCTGCAGAGGACGGAGGCTTTTACTCTGAAGCACTCATGAGGACCATTGCAAAGGAAGGCTCTCTTCATGCAGTTTTAGAGGTACCGGAAGAAATAAAGGATATTTTTGTGACCTCTCATGATATCGTTCCGGAATGGCATGTAAAAATGCAGGCGGCATTTCAGAACCATACCGACAATGCCGTGTCTAAAACTGTAAATCTTAGGAATGAAGCTACAATAGACGATGTGGCAGAGGTGTTCCAGCTGGCTTACCGTACAGGCTGCAAAGGAGTGACTATTTATAGGGACGGAAGTCGTGACTTGCAGGTATTGAATATAGGTAGTGTCAAGGGTAAGGAAAGCGAAAATAAAGAGGAAGAATCACCAAATTGCAGCTCAGGATGCAATGATTGCAGCGAGACGTGTGAGTTGATGAACAAAAATATTAAGCCAAGACCAAGACCTGAGGTAACCACCGGATTTACCGAAAAATTCAGGATTGGCTGTGGAAATCTTTATGTTACTGTAAATTATGACAACAACGGTATATGTGAAGTGTTTACAAATACCGGCCGTGCAGGGGGCTGTCCCTCACAGTCGGAAGCTACCAGCCGCTTGGTATCAATAGCCCTGAGGGCGGGAGTTGATGAATCGGCTATTGTAGAGCAGCTTAAAGGAATACGCTGTCCTTCTACCATCCGCCAAAAAGGCTTGAAGGTGTTGTCCTGTCCGGACGCAATAGGGCGTTTGATTCAAAAGGTTATGAATCATAGAAACGGGAACGGTGAAAAAAATGTAGCCATGACAGTAGAGACAGCCACATTAAGCACACCTAAGCCTACTGCAAAGACCTTTGAGCAAAGTATTAATATAAAAACCTGTCCTGACTGCGGCAGCGATGTAGAGCATGAGGGAGGCTGCGTAGTTTGCAGAAACTGCGGATATTCCAAGTGCGGATAAATAAAGTTATTAAGGGCCGGTCTTCCTCCGGGGAGGCCGGCTTATTTTATTGAGCCTCTAAGTGTACCACTTAAGAAGCTAAAAGCACATAAGGTATTTTACTGTTATAAAATGTGCACAATACAAAGGATACCGTATTCTAAGTGCGGTAATCTTATATGAAAAGTTCATTGTACTTGAACTTTATTTGCCGTATAATAGTGTAAAACAAAGTATGATTTTTTCAGGAGTGATTTTAATGAAGCGCCTATCAAGGCTCGAACTAAGATATGGTCGCTACGCCATAAGTAATTTAACCTTATATATTGCCGCTTTAAATCTGGCCGTTTTTATCCTTAGTTTATTTTCCGGAATGGGTATAGTCGGACTATTGACTCTTAATCCGGAACTTGTAATTGAGAGACTTCAAATATGGAGATTAGTTTCATTTATCTTTATACCCGAAACCTTCAGTATATTCTGGATTCTTTTTTCGGTGTATTTGATTTATATGCTGGGTGCCTCACTGGAACGATATTGGGGTACGTTTAAGCTAAATATTTATTATTTTGTAGGAATGTTAGGGTCAATAATTGCAGCTTTTATAACGTATATCTTTGCCGGGGCTGGAAGTATGACCGGATACTACCTTAATATGTCACTGTTTTTAGCCTATGCCACTCTTTTCCCGGAGCAGGAATTTATGATTTTTTTCGTATTACCGGTAAAGGTAAAGTATTTAGGTATGCTTGATGCAGCTTTTTTGTTATACTCGATTTATATAGCAGTGAGAATGGGAGCATGGTATCAGGCGATAGCTATTATTGTTGCTATTATTAACTATCTGCTGTTTTTCGGTAAGGACTTTATAAACTGGATTAAACTAAAAAGACAGGTCGCAAAAAACAGAAAGAGGTTTTTTGATCAGGTCCGCCCTTACCAGGACAGAAAATATTGATTTTTTATATAAGGGGTATATGAATGAATTATAAGGATGAGATTCTTCGACTTAAGGAAGAAAGAAATGCTATTATAGTAGCCCATTTATATCAAGATGGAGAAATCCAGGACATTGCCGATATGGTTGGAGATTCCTTTGAATTAAGCCGTTATTGTGCTTTAACCGATAAGGATGTTATTGTTTTTTGCGGTGTGCATTTCATGGCTGAAAGTGCAAAAATTCTTTCACCTGAAAAAACAGTTCTTCTTCCTGCAATTGATGCGGGATGCCCTATGGCAGACATGGCAAATGTGGAGGATCTAAAAAAGCTGAAGGCTAAATATCCGGAAGCTGCCGTGGTATGCTATGTAAACACTACAGCGGCAATAAAAGCTGAATGTGATATTTGCTGCACCTCATCAATCGCCGAAAAGGTTGTGCGTTCTGTTCCGAATAAACAGATTATATTTTTACCTGACAGAAACTTAGGGCAATATGTTGCGAAGCAGGTTCCCGAAAAGGAATTCATCTTCTGGGCAGGCTATTGTCCGACTCATAATGCTCTTACGACCATGCATGTTGAAGAAGCACGTCAGGCTTATCCAAATGCAGTTTTAGCAATACATCCTGAGGCTCCTCCTGAGGTGGTAGAGCTGGCTGACTTTGTTGGAAGCACAAAGCAAATAATAGATTTTTGCACTCAATCAGATAGTCAAGAGTTTATAATAGGGACAGAAGAGGGTATTTTACATCAGTTAAAGAAGAAAAATCCCAATAAAGAGTTTTATATGCTGAAGTATAGATTTGTTTGTCCCAATATGAAAAAGACTTCTATGGAGAAGCTCTATGAATCACTAAGGGATATGAAGCATGAAATTACCCTTGACGAGGAAACAATAAGGAAAGCATCCTTAAGCCTCGAAAGAATGTTAAATGTAAAATGACATAATGATAAATATTTGAAGGTGAACGTAAATGTTGGAGATAAGGCAAGAAAACCTAAAGTACGATAGGTATCTTATTGATTTTGACACCGATAATCTACCAAGTGAATTTTACGATGTGGTGATTATAGGCAGCGGTATTGCAGGAGTTTATACTGCGTTGTCTACACCAAGAAATGCCAAGGTGCTAATAATTACAAAAGAATCCATAGAAATAAACAACTCGGTTCTGGCACAAGGAGGCATTGCTGTTTCATTAGATCAGAATGATTCTCCTAACTTACATTTTAAGGATACGCTGTATGCAGGAGCAGGACTTTGCGATGAAACAGCGGTTAACGCACTGGTTACAGAAGCGGCTGAAAATATCGCAACCCTTTGTTTATATGGGGTGAATTTTGACAGGGATGATGACAAGCGGTTATCCCTTACCAGAGAAGCGGCACATAGTATGAACCGTATAATACATACCGGAGATGCTACCGGCAAAGAGGTTTGTGATACTCTTGTCAGTGCGGTATCAGGACTTGATAATGTGACTATCAGGGAACAGACCTTTGCCATAGATATTCTTACTGAAGACGGAGAGTGTAAAGGAGTTCTTACCTCAAATGAAGATGGAACAGAGCTAAAAGTATATTTTGCACCGGTAGTTGTATGTGCCTCGGGCGGGTATGGAAGGCTATATTCAAAAACAACTAATCCCGAGGTTGCTAACGGTGACGGAGCAGCCATAGCATACAGAGCCGGGGCTGAGCTAATGGATTTGGAGTTTGTTCAGTTTCATCCGACAGTTCTATTTCATCCCGATAATCAAAACTTTTTAATTTCCGAGGCTGTACGCGGAGAAGGGGCATTATTGCGAAATAATAAAGGTGAGCTTTTTATGGAGCAATATCATCCCATGAAAGAGTTGGCTCCCAGAGATGTTGTATCAAGAGCAATTTTTCAGGAAATGCAAAAGACAGGCTCCGACCATGTTTTTCTGGATATAACTCATAAGGAAAAGCAGTATTTAGAGCATCGCTTTCCTATGATTTACAAAACATGCCTCTCTTATGGAGTTGACATGTCTAAGGACTTTATACCTGTAGCACCCTGTCAGCATTATAGCATGGGTGGAATTAAAACTGATGAGTGGGGCAGAACAAAGGTAAGAGGTTTTTACGCAGTGGGAGAGGCTGCATGTAACGGTATTCACGGGGCAAATCGTCTTGCATCAAATTCTCTTCTTGAGGGTTTGGTTTTCGGAAGAAGAATAGGCCTTCAGGTAAAGGAAAACTTAAACCAAATTAAAATGCGAGAGGGCTTTAAACCGAAGATATGTTATAAAAAGGAATGGAAAGAAAAAGAGATTGATGTTGTATCAATGATAAATAAACTTCAATCCATTATGAATTCTAATGTTGGCATAATAAGAAACGAAGAGAGCCTTTGTACGGCTATGAGTGCTATTGATGAGATGAAAAATGAGGTCGAGGGTTTAAAGGTTATTCATCCGCAGTTTATAGAGCTTAAAAATATGCTGACCCTTTCAAGTATGGTTGTCAAAGCCGGCTTACTTAGGGAAGAAAGCAGAGGAGCGCACTTTAGGAGTGACTTCCCCGCCTTGGATGATAAGAACTGGCTTAGAAACATTGTCTTTCATGGAGGAGCACAAAATGCTTGATTATTTATTAGTCGATGATGTAATATGGCGTGCACTTAAGGAAGATATGCCCATGGGAGACATTACTACCGAGAGTACCATATCTGAAGATGAGGCGAGCTATGCCCGGCTTATTGTAAAAGAAGACAGCGTTATAGCAGGTCTTGAGGTGTTTTCCAGGGTATTTGTCTTGCTTGATCCGAATACCTATATTGAGCGCTATGCAAATGACGGAGATAAGGTTAATGCCGGTACCGTTATTATGCAGATTTCTGGCAATTCAAGAGCCATGCTCAAGGCTGAAAGAACAGCACTTAACCTGCTTCAGAGGATGTCCGGAATAGCGTCGGCCACAAGGAAATATGCCGATATTCTTGAGGGTACAAATTCAAAAATAGTTGACACAAGGAAAACCGTGCCGGGATTGCGTTACCTTGATAAAATGGCTGTAAGAATGGGCGGAGGCACTAATCACAGATTTTGTTTATCGGATGGGGTCTTGATAAAAGACAATCATATCAAGGCTTCAGGGGGTATTACAACGGCGGTGAAAAA
>CAZPIS010000098.1:0-6806 GCA_964586745.1 uncultured Ruminiclostridium sp. | reverse complement strand
AATCTCATACTTCATGTTGTCAAACTGGGTCTTGCTGTTGCTGTTTGAACTGTTATTTGCCATTAATCTCACCTCCTCAATGCTTATTATTGCTTAAGTTCTTCTGTTTATAAGTAGAAAGTTATGGTGAAAACGGAATAAAACAATTAATATTTTTAGGTTTATTATCAAAGACATATGATGCAGTTGCTTTTCAAAAGTTTATCATCTGGATTTCAAGTAAGATTTGACAAATTTCATGAAAATATGAGAAAATAAAGGAGAAAACTTCACATATATGGCAGAAGTATTGTTGTACCTGTCATTGTTTTGTGGTATATTCTTATTAGGTATACGTTTATATGTTTTTGGCGTATCCAAATTTACACTAACGATAAAACGGTTGCTATAAGCAATTTAAAGGAGTGATTCTGTGCTATCCAATATTCTTTTTACAAAAAACAATATCGAACGTGGGCTTGATGCCGCTTGGCTTAGAAACGATGTCATCGCACAGAACATAGCCAATGTTGATACGCCCGGATATAAAAGAAAAGTAGTTCAATTTGAAGAGTTTCTTGATAGCGAGATGAAGACCGGGCAGATTTCAAGCGGAAAAACTAAGCTCTCCTCGGATGGTATACGAATTTCCGAAGATCCTGCAAAGTCATCATACAGAAGTGACGGAAACAATGTGGATATCGAGCATGAAATGGCTTTGATGGCTGCTAACAGTATTAGATATAATACATTGATACAAAAGATGAACGGTGATTTTCAAAAGCTTAAAACTGTGATTAGAGGAGGTAGATAATTATGGGTCTTTTTAATTCCTTTAATATCAGCGCTTCGGCACTTACAGCCCAACGCCTTCGAATGGACGTTATATCACAGAACATCGCGAATGTGAATACTACCCGAACAGAAGATGGTACTCCTTACAGAAGGAAAACGGTAGTTTTTCAGGAGAAGGAATCCGATATGTCTTTTTCTCAATATCTTTCGGAGCAAAGTCGCAGCAGATTTTTAACCGGAGGCGGAGTCAGAGTTACCGAAATAGCTGAAGATCCCACACCTTATAAAGAAGTTTATGATCCAAGCCACCCCGATGCCGACGAAAACGGCATAGTCCGTATGCCTAATGTTGAGATAGTAACCGAGATGGTTAATATGATATCTGCTACCCGAGCCTATGAGGCTAATATAACGGCATTAAACGCATCAAAATCAATGGCTTCTAAGGCTCTTGAAATTGGAAGATAAATACCTGCGGTTAAAGGAGGGCTTTAACAAATGGCAGTACAAGGCATCAACTTATTAAATAATACAATTACCTCATCGGTAAAGAGTATTAGCAACCCCAACGAAAGTATTAATTTTAAAGAACTTTTGATTGACGCTTTGAATAATGTAAATACCCTCGAACAGGAATCTACAAAGATGACAGAAGACTTTATTGCGGGCAGGACAGATGATATACATTCAGTTTTGATAGCATCTGAAAAGGCATCAATATCTCTCCAGTTTATTATGGAGGTTCGTAATAAAGTTATGGAAGCGTATCAGGAAATTATGAGGATGCAGATATAATTAAATTAAGATGTCCCCGCCTCTATAGGCGGTGGGTGCCATTGAATTTTTCAATGGGAGTAAAATCTCCCCTTGAAAATGTTGAATGAAGTGTGAAGCCCTTAATGAATTATTGATTTTTTACTATAGATAAAGAATGAGGTACTTTAGAAAAGCCTTAATCGGGAGGGTTAAATTATGCCGGAAGGAATAAAAAAGCTGCTTGACAAAATAAAGAGCTTCTGGGGTAATCTTGAAAAAAGTCAAAAAGCAAGGATATTTATAATGACCGGGATTTTGGTTCTTGCTGTGACAGTAACTATTGTGCTGACCTTAAGAGTAGAATATGTACCACTTTTCGATGCGGCAGATGAGGTTGATTTACAGCCGGTGGTTACGTATCTTACTGAAAATGATATTAGTTTTAAAAAAGGTGAAAACCAGATATTTGTTGACAGCAAGCGAAAAAAGGACATTGAATTTGATTTGACCACCCAAGGAGTTGTTTCTCCTGAAACTGGTTTTGCAGATACATGGAGCAAATTATCCTTGACGGCGACTGAAGGAGACAAGGAAAATCTTTGGAAGAACTATCTTACAAATGATTTGGTATATAAGCTGAAAAAATTTGAAAATGTTGAAAATGCCACAGTCCAATATTCAAAACCCGAAAAAACATATTGGGTAAAATCCGATGAGGAAAATCAACAGGGAAGCGCATATGTAATGTTAAAGACCAAGGAGGCTTTGACCCCCGATCAGGTTGATGCAGCGGCAAAGGTTGTAGCTGCTTCTCTGGGAATACCCGCTGATCGGATTACGATTGTTGATCATAAGCTTAATCCTTTATCCAGGGATTATAACCAGACTGATATTCTTAAAGCGAGCAGCCAGGATGAAATGCGCCGTCAAAGGCAGCTTGAACTTGAAAATAAGGTGTACGATTTCTTTAAAATAGGTATAGCGCAGAATGAATATTTTGATACCATTAGCGTTTCGGCTAATGCGGTTCTGGATTTTGATACATTAACCAGTACATCAACAAAGTATAATCCTCCTATTGAGGAAGAGGATGCCATACTGAATGAAGAAACCCTTGAGGAAACATTAATAAATGGTGATGCAGGTGATATACCGGGTACCGATACCAATCCTCAAGGTACGACAACATATCAGATCGGTGAGGATGGTAACTCCCGCTACAATAAAAACCAAGCGGTTAGGGAATATCTTTATAATCAGACCAATGAACAAGCAGCAAAGGCTGTTGGAAAGCTTATTAATCAACAGTCCACCATGTCTATTTCTTTGTGGTACGGAAATCGTATTCAAAACGCCGACGGTCTGACTTCGGAGTATTTGGATCAGGTCAGACAATCTGCCTATGCCGCTACGGGAGTTCCCGTAGAGAATATTACAATAAGCGTGCAGAAACTTGCAGCCGAGCCTCCGGTAGAGGTCACAATCATTGATACCGTGAGTGAACTATTTGATCAATTTGGATTCTATGCATTAATGCTGATATTGTTAATTGTGATGGTTATTACAGCAATGCCAAAACGGAAAGCCATATCCGGAGTTCTTGAGACTGCTTCCTTAGAGGCGGCCGCCGCAGGAGACGGAACAAGTGCACAACCGGTTGAAGTTATACAGGATATTAATTTGCAGGAGCAATCAGAGCTTAAAAAGCAGATAGAAAAGTTTGTCCAAGACAATCCCGATTCGGTGGCCCAATTATTAAGAAACTGGATTGCTGAGGATTGGGAATAAGTTTAGCAGAGATTGTTTTTTAGGGTAGGTGAAGAATATGGCGCTAAGAAATGAAGCCTTAAGAGAAATGTCCGGCAGAGAAAAAGCTGCCATGTTACTTATTACCTTGGGACCTGAAAGGTCAGCCCAGATTTTCAAGCATCTTAAAGAAGAGGAAATAGAGCAGCTCACACTGGAGATAGCAAACATCAGAACTGTTTCCCCGGCAGAGAGAGATAAGGTATTAAGCGAGTTCTACCAGATATGCCTTGCACAACAATATATTACAGAGGGAGGTATAGGTTACGCTAAGGATATCTTGGAAAAGGCTATGGGCACCGAAAAAACTATGGAAATCATAAATAAGCTGACAGTTTCTTTACAAGTGAGGCCGTTTGATTTTATCAGAAAAGCAGACCCTGCCCAGGTATTGAATTTTATTCAAAGTGAGCATCCTCAGACTATTGCACTTATATTATCGTATTTGAAACCTCATCAGTCGGCGGCGGTTTTGTCAGCTCTTCCTCAAGACAAGCAGGCAGACGTAGCAAAAAGAATAGCGACAATGGATAGAACATCACCTGAGATTATTAAAGAAGTTGAAAGAGTTCTTGAGAAAAAGCTGTCAGCACTTGTAACAGAGGACTTTACCGCTGTTGGCGGCATTCAGGCTATAGTTGATGTATTAAACTCGGTAGACAGAGGCACAGAAAAATTTATTATGGATTCTCTTGAAATAGAAGATACCGATTTGGCTGAGGAAATAAGGAAAAGAATGTTTGTGTTCGAGGATATTTTGCAGCTTGATAACAGGTCGGTTCAGCGCTTCTTACATGAGGTTGACAACGGTCAGTTGGCTCTTGCCTTAAAAGGTGCTACAGAGGAGGTACAGAACCTTATCTATAATAATATGTCAAAGAGGTTATCTGAAATGATTAAAGAAGACCTGGAATATATGGGACCGGTTCGCCTAAAGGATGTAGAAGAAGCACAGCAGAAGATAGTAAATGTCATAAGAAAGCTGGAGGATGCCGGAGAAATTATTATTTCACGCGGTGGAGGAGACGAAATAGTTGTATAACAATTCCTATGGCTACGGAGTATATAAGCGTAATCAAGTGAATATAGGAAATCCTTATAAACAGGAAAGGCGTGAACCTGAACCGTCTATTATTGAGGATATTTTTGAGGAGGTCTCCGCAACTAAAGTTGACCCGGAGAAGGAGCTTGAAATCAGTCAGGATATCATATATAAGGCCAAAGAGGACGCAGCTTTAATCAAGAGAAAGGCTGAGCTTGAGGCAGAAAGAATAACAGAAGAAGCCAAAAGGAATGCCGAGCTTCAGATAGCCGATATACAACAGAAGGCAAAGGAAGAGGGATATCGGCATGGTGAGGAGTTGGCGCAGCAGCATTACAGCGATTTAATTTCAGAAGCCATTGATTTTAGAGAACAAAGTAAAAAAGCATATGATGATGCTCTTTTTTCCCTTGAACATGATATATTGGATTTAGTTTTGAATATTGCGGCAAAGGTAGTAGGGGATGAAATTCGCAATAATGAAGAGACTATTTTGGGAATAGTAAGAGAAACCATTACTTCCTGTAGCAATCGGGATAATATTATGTTAAAGGTATCTGCTGAAGACTATGAGTTTGTTGTGGCTAATGAAGAAAGACTCCGCATGAATATCAAAGGCCTTAATGAGCTGGAAATAAGGAAAGATTCGTCTTTAACCAAAGGCTCTTGCGTAATAGATACCGAATTTGGTTCCGTTGACGGTAGTTCAGATGTTCGTTTGGATAATATCAGAAAGGCTTTTTTTGAGTTAATAGGTGACAATGGGCAGTAATATGAATAATAGTTTAGAATTAGATAAATATAGGAAGCTTTTAGACTCACGAAATTTTGTCCGGTATTCGGGCAAGGTGACCAAAGTAGTAGGCCTTACTATTGAGGCTGAGGGCCCCGAGACGCATATCGGGGCCTTATGTCATATTTTTTCGCAAAATAACAGAAGGGTTCTTGCTGAGGTTGTCGGTTTTAAGGATAGACAAGTATTATTGATGCCTATAGGAGATATGTCGGGTATCGGGCCCGGTAATAAAGTAGAGGCAGCTGACAGGGATCTTGAGGTAGGTGTCGGGCGAGGCCTTCTGGGCAGGGTTTTGGACGGTCTGGGGAACCCCATAGATGGAAAAGGACCTGTGGAAATAGAAAAGTATTATCCGGTTAATAATATGCCGCCGAATCCAATGTCGCGTCCGAGAATTACTCAGCCTCTTCCTTTGGGAGTTAAGTGTATTGACGGGCTTACAACCGTGGGTAAAGGCCAGCGTCTCGGTATATTTGCCGGAAGTGGGGTGGGGAAAAGTACTTTAATAGGTATGATTGCCAGAAATACCAAGGCTGATATTAACGTGATAGCCTTGATTGGAGAGCGTGGGCGTGAGGTCCGTGACTTTCTGGAAAGAGATCTGGGTGAAGAAGGTCTTAAGCGTTCTGTTGTTGTTATAGCCACATCAGACCAACCGGCTTTAATCCGATTAAAGGGAGCCTTGGTAGCAACGGCTATCGCGGAATATTTCAGAGACTGTGGTAAGGATGTACTGCTTCTGATGGACTCTTTAACCCGTTTTTCCATGGCACAAAGGGAAATAGGTCTTGCTACCGGTGAACCTCCTGTAACAAGAGGCTATACTCCCTCTGTATATGCAGCAATGCCTAAGCTTCTTGAAAGATCGGGAACCTCATCCAAAGGGTCTATAACCGGCTTATATTCGGTGCTGGTTGATGGGGATGATATGAATGAACCGATAACGGATACTGCTCGTGGTATTTTGGACGGACATATTGTGCTTTCAAGAAGACTTGCCCATAGAAATCATTATCCGGCAATAGATGTTTTAGCGTCCATCAGCCGTGTTATGACCGATATTATAGATGATGTACATAAAGTAAGCGCCAATGAGCTCCGCCGTAACCTCGCCATTTATACCGATGCCGAGGATCTTATTAATGTCGGTGCATATGTAAAAGGGAGTAATCCCGATATAGATTTATCAATTCAATTAAACAAGGGTATAAACGAATTTTTGACACAGGATACCTTTGATCGTTTTTCGTTTCTCGATACTGTTAAGCTTCTAAAAAAATCAGTTGAAGGGTAGAAGCAGGTAGATTAAATGGCAGGCTTTAAATTCCGTTTACAAACTTTTTTAAAATTGAAAGAGCAATTTGAAAAGAGCGCCAAAAATGAACTGGGCGCAGCTATTATGAAGCTTGAGGAAGAAAAATCCAAGCTTAGATTAATAGAGGATAATATTGAGATTACCACTAATGACTTTAGAGATGCTTGCTCAGGAGTTATTCGTCCTGAAAAAATTAAGGACCTGAAAGCATATCTTGAGCATCTTCAACATGCGCGGGAAAAGCAGAAGGAGAATGTTAAGCAGCAGCAAAAAAATGTCGATATCATAAGAGAAAGGCTCGTTGAAATAATGAGAGA
>CAZPIS010000097.1:0-6864 GCA_964586745.1 uncultured Ruminiclostridium sp. | reverse complement strand
GTAAGGTTAGCTAAAGAACGGAGAGTATGCTTTGATTGACTCACATGCCCATTATGATGACGAAGAATTCGATACGGACCGCGACCAAGTTCTGCAAGACTGTTTTTCTCACGGTGTTACGCATATAGTTAACGCAGGCAGTAACATTGAAAGCTCTAAAAAGTCTATTGAACTTGCAAAAAAATATCCCTTTGTTTTTGCGGCTGTAGGTGTTCATCCCCATGACGCTTCAGAGTGCGATATAAATACCATTGATACACTCACATCACTCTCTGAGGCTGAAAAGGTAGTTGCAATAGGAGAAATCGGCCTGGATTATCACTACGATTTTTCACCCAGAGAGGTGCAAAGAGAGTGGTTTGCCAAGCAAATAGCACTTGCCCGAAAGCTGAGACTTCCGATAATAATACATGATAGAGAATCTCATAAAGACATTATAGATATAATAAAAAGTGAAAAAGCCGGTGAGGCGGGAGGAGTATTTCATTGCTTTTCCGGTTCCAAGGAAATGGCACGGGAGGTTTTAAACCTAGGCTTTAAGATTGGACTTGGTGGAGCTATAACCTTTAAAAATGCCCAAAAACCCATTGAGGTACTTAGATATGTGCCGCTTGATATGCTTTTGGTTGAGACCGATTGTCCGTATATGACTCCAGAACCTCATAGGGGGAAGAGAAACTGGTCGGGATATATAGAACTTGTTTTAAAGAAAATATCAGAGATAAAGGAAATAGATTATACTTTGGCTGAAGAGGCGACAACAAATAACGCGATTCATCTATTTAAATTACAATCCATTTACTAGGTTCCGGGGGGTTGGCTATGAAGAAATTTGTAGTAATTATGATCTCTGCTATTGTTCTCTTTGTATTTCTTATGCTTAATTATCTTGTGTGGGACAAGGAAAATCTGCAAAAACAACGAGAGAGCGATAGAATTGAACAGGATTGGCTTAGGGGGCAAAACCGGATTCTTTCAACCACAGTTGAAGATTTGGAGCAAGCCAATAAGAAGCTGGAAAATGAGATCGCTTCTAATAAAAATGAGATAAGCGATTTAGAAGAAAGGCTCCGTTCTGCTAGTCTAAAGGAAGCAAATAATCTGCAAGAAATTCAGAAACAAGCAGAAGCCTTAAATACTTTCAAGGGCCTCATGGAGGATGATGTAAAACAGGTTACTGAAAAATGGTTTTTAAATATTACCCAGAAAAACTATAGCGATTCAATATCCTTTCTTGATGAAGATTTCACTCTTTGGGGAGAATCATATACAGAAAAAGAATACACAGACTTAATATCAAAGATAGAATCAATATCTATAGCTGAAGAGGGTAACTCCGCACAGAAGAGCACATTTACGGTTTTTGAGGATGGAGAACCTCATATTGTTCGAGCCAGTCTTCTGGTAAATGCTTATATTGCAAAAGATGCAGAAAAAAGCTTACCTCATCTGGTTGACGGATTAAATACCTTAGAGGTAGGTTTTATTTACAATTCGGAGTCAAAAAATTGGGTAATAATGCATGTAATTACCAAAAAATAACTGAAACCCTTGACAAAAAAAATAATCCTATATAAAATGTAAAAGCCTTGCATAACAATAAAGATTAGGGGTGTATTTATCCCGAATATACAAAAGAGCGCCTGTTTATGCCACGGATGGAGATACACACACATAAAAGCAATCAAAAGATTGCTGTTTCTAATTAAATAAGGAGAGGAAGTTTGAATGAACGGATTATATTTTACTTTCATCAAACGAACGCTTCCCCTTAAGCAATTGGCTATGCTGTTGATTCTGTCAGCATTTGCAATTACCGCAGGAATAAAATTGTACAATGGCATCAGTAAAGATGTTAAGATTATTGATAACGGTAAGCCAATCGTCGTAAAAACTATGGGAGTTAGTGTTGAAGAGGCTCTTGAGAGATTAGACATCTCAGTCAGGGCTGACGACTACATTAGCATGCCCCTTGGTGCCAATTTAGATAATAATGCCCTAAATATAATTAATATTAAACGGGCAGTACCGGTTAGTATTATGATCGACGGACAGCTTAGGGAGGTATGGTCCTATAAGGACAAGGTTGAGGAAGTAATAGAAGAAAACGGTATTACTTTAGATCCTTTGGATCGTTTTGAAGGCCTGACGGCCACAAGCCAAGTTACGGCTGACATGGTGATTCGTGTGATTCGTGTTAGCGAAGAAATCACGGCTGAAAAATTTGATATACCATATACAGTAGTTGAAAAACCCAATAACACAATGAATGATGGTGACACCAAGATTATTGTTGATGGGGAAAATGGAGTAAGGGAAAAATATTACAAGATAACTTTTGAAGACGGAAAGCCTGTTGATCGGTTATTTGTCAACGAAGATGTCGTGAAAGCTCCTGTGGATCAAGTAGTTGAGTATGGTACAGTGATGAATTTCAGAAATTCACGCGGCGACCTTGTTAGGTTTTCCAAGGTTTTGGATATGAAGGCAACGGCGTACACTTCATCCTTTGAAGATACCGGAAAGAGCGAGGGCCATCCCCAATTCGGAATCACCTATTCGGGAATGCGCGCAAGAGAAGGTATAATTGCAGTTGATCCTAAGGTAATCCCTCTGGGAACAAAGCTTTATGTTGAGGTTCCCGGATCGGCTCCCGATTATGGCTTTGCTATTGCAGGAGATATAGGAAGCGCCATTAAAGGGAAAAAGATTGACTTATATTTTGACACCACATCTCAAGTAAGCAGGTGGGGAAGAAGAAATGTAGTTGTATATATCTTAAATGAACAGAGCGACAGCCGTTGGAAGGACAATGTAGAACCATGTAAATAAATAGTATGTTTTAAATAATTTTTGGGCGGTTAATACCGCCCATTTTATATGGTATTATTTAAAAGAATTATAATGAATTAATGTTCTCGCTCAGGGTAAGAATAAGCGCTCGCATTCTTAAGAAGGCGGGCGCCATGAGGTATTATTATGATTAACACAAACGAGGTTTTAAAGAAATATTGCCTAAAGCTCACGAAATCTTTAGGACAGAATTTTCTAACCGACATCAATATTATAAAAAAAATAGTTGAAGCAGGGGATGTAAGCTCCTCGGATTTAGTTGTGGAAATAGGCCCGGGAATAGGTTCCATGACTGCTGAAATTGCAAAGCTTGCGGGAAAGGTTATTGCTGTGGAAATCGATAAAAACCTGATACCTGCGCTAAACGAAAATCTCAGCTCATTTCCGAATGTTTCGATTGTTAATCAAGATATAATGAAGGCCGATATCGGAGAGTTGATTAATGGCTGGACAGGCCCGTTAAAGGTTATATCAAATTTGCCCTACTATATTACCACCCCCATTATTATGATGCTTTTAGAAGGGGATATAGCCTGGGATACGCTGGTTTTTATGGTGCAGAAGGAAGTTGCGCAAAGACTAGCCGGTACTCCGTCTACCAAGGATTATAGCGCCATATCATTGGCCGTTCGATACTATTCAGATCCCAAGCTTGCTTTTACGGTTTCCAAGAACTGTTTTATTCCCAAACCTGATGTGGACTCGGCTGTGGTCAAACTTAAAAAACGTAATCTTGAGTGTGTTGCAAATATTAACAAAGACATGTTTTTTAAAACAGTTAGGGCATCCTTTGGTCAAAGACGGAAAACTCTTCTTAACTCATTGGGTTCGCAAGTCTGGCTGGAAGGTGGCAAGGAACGCCTTAGGGATGTTCTTGTTAAACTTGGTATAAAAGAAAACACTCGTGCGGAGGAACTAACCATAGAGGATTTTGCCAGTCTAAGTCGGGAACTTGAAAAATAATCTGCCTAGAATAAGAGGGAAATGTTATATCAGCCTGATTTGATGCGTATACTTTCATGAAAGGTCTAATCAGGTGGTATTATGCAGGCAGGTTTTGCGAGGAAATATGCCATAATGGAGGAGCTTGACGGAGGCTTCAGTGCGGGAAGTACGCCTGAGGCATTTGTCCGTTTAGATTCCTGGGAAGGTAGAATTCAAGCCTCTATTCATGTTAAAGGTCTTAAACAGGGACCGTATAAATATGTACTCTATTTAATTTTCGCACGGAGTGAAACGCTTGTACCTATCATGGTTGGTGATGTTAATATATCCTACAGCGGTATGCAAAGCGGGCTTGAAATTGAAGCAGATACATTAAAAAATAATTATTTAAAGCCGGATTCGGTGCGTTTTGCTGCGCTGACAGCCGAAAGCCAGAATAAAAAATGGTTTCCGCTTTTTGCAAGCTTTGAAAAAAGCCATAAATGGGATGAGAGTATAAGGCAGTTAATCCTAATTAACTCTAAAGAAGAAAGAAACCCTGAAATAATTCCCGAGCCGGAAATCACTTATACCGGAAAAATCGCCGAATCATCAACCATTCAGCCGGCTATGAAGGAAGAAAAAGTATTTGCCTTTCCTGAACAAGAACAGACCTCTGATAAATCTCCTTCGACCGAATCAATCAATTATTCTTCAAGAATATACCAAGATGCTGATTTGTCTAGAACCCACAATGATATAAAAAGAAAAATCAAAAAAGACTATCCTGCGAGCGTTTGCGATATTTCGAAATTGGAGGGCTTTCTTACCAACAATTTTGAGGTACATTATCCTTTTAAACGTTCCGGAAGAGGATATTCATGGTATCGGGTATCAGATCTGGCAAAGCTCAGTAATATTATGTATATGTCAGGGATTAATGTGCCCTTGTTTGCCAATCCGAAAATTTTAGTCGGGCTGTTCAAATTCAAACACATTCTCGCAGGCCTATATCGCGGTGATAATAGCACAAATTATTATGTCATAGGTGTTCCGGCAAAAGATGAAAATGATAACAAGCCCTTCGAAAATGCTTGCCGATGGGCACCGGTACAGGATAATTCGATACGTGATATGGGCGGATACTGGTTGGTTTATGTTAGCCTGAAATCAGGGGAAATAGTGGTATAAATGTTTTAGTAGAAGTTTTTTATTTTATGCAGGAGGACAATATTTAGAGCATAAGTATTCAGATCATATTAAACTATTTCACAAAATGTTCTTCTCTGAAACGGGTCGGTGATAACCCTTTTGCTTTCTTGAAAGTTTTTGAAAATTGAAGTGGGTCTTCATATCCTACCGATCTTGCAACGTCACCTATACTGAGTAGGGGATTTTTAAGAAGCTCACAGGCCTTATTAATACGATATTTTATAATATAATCTCTGGGGGAAGTTCCGAGGTGTCGTGAGAATAATGTTGAAAGGTAGCTTCTGTCTATTTTTAAGTAACTCGCGATTCCGCTTACCGAAAGAGTTCCTGCAAAGTTTTTTTCTATATATTCTGCTGCTTTTGAAACATATAGGGTGGAATCTGTGTTCTTTTCGGCAATTGGCTCTTCTGATTGAGTTCTGTGAACTAAATGTGCTAAAAATTGATACAGTAAGCCTGATAACATTAAATCTGAGGCATTTAAGCTCCTTGCCTCGTTTATCATCTTGTTAAGGCTACCAACAAGATAATCACTTTCATAGTAGCTGAATATGGGGAAATCAAGTGAAAGCCCTGCTCTTTTGAGAATTTGTTCAGCCTTAAGGCCATGAAAACCTACCCAGGAATAAGTCCAAGGATTAGTGCTGTTGGCTTTATAGCTGACAATTTGTCCGGGGCAAATTAAAAATCCTTCACCGGCCTCAAGAATATAAGTTTGTCCGTTAACAAAAAAACTGCCCTTACCCGACAATATTACATGGATAATATAGTGATCACGCACACCGGGGCCCCATGAATGATCCGGCAAACATTCTTCAATACCACATCTGTATACATTTAAGTCTGTGTTATCTTTCATAGAAATATAATATTTCTCAAGCAAGTCCATCACCCTTCCGGTTAACAAAAACACATATAATGCACACATTATAACATTTACCTGTATATAGTGTAAAATTATAATTAGAGTGGAATAAGTATATTATGACATCACCCGTTACCGACCCGAGTCATTGAAACTCGTGGTGAATAGTTTAACCATGTTTGCCACTTAAAACTAAGATGAAACATTATTCTCGTTATAATAAGAGTATTTAATATATTGATATTTGAAAGGATGATAAAAATGGCTGAGCTAAGATGGCACCCACTTATTAAGGATTGGATTATGATTGCTTCCCATAGGCAGAATAGGCCACAAATGCCGAAGGATTGGTGCCCTTTTTGTCCGTCGAGCGGCAATGTTAAGGATTATGAGGTAACGAAATATGACAATGATTTTCCTGCCCTCATGCAAAATCCGCCAGAGCCCGATGATGTGGCAAATGATTTTTTCAAGGTGAAGCCGGCTTACGGAAAATGTGAAGTCATTCTTTATTCGCCGGAGCATACTATAACCTTGCCGCAGCTTCCCGAAAGTCATATTAGAAAGCTTGTGGATTTGTGGATAGAGCGGTTTGTGGAACTTCAAAAAGATGAGAAAATAAAATATATTTATATCTTTGAAAACCGGGGAGAGGTTGTGGGAGTTACCATGCCCCATCCTCACGGACAAATTTACGGTTATTCTTATATTCCCAAAAAGCTTGAGTTGGAGCTGGAATCCTGCAAAGAATATCACAGTAGTACCGGAGAGTGTCTGATTTGCAAGATGTTAGCCGAGGAAAGAGCATATAAGGAGAGAGTTATTTTTGAAAACGAGGATTTCACCGTGTTTCTGCCATTTTTTACAGAGTATCCTTATGGAGTATACATCATAAATAGAAATCACAAGCAGAATATAACCCAGTTCAATGAAAGGGAAAAAGATAACCTAGCAAAGATAATTCGTGAAACAGTTGGTATGCTGGATTCCTTGTTTGACAAGCCGTTTCC
>CAZPIS010000096.1:3188-6888 GCA_964586745.1 uncultured Ruminiclostridium sp. | reverse complement strand
GTACCACCACTGTTTCCGTGATTTACTACTGCGTCTGTTTTTATCCAATCAATATCAGAATCCCCATCATCATCAACAAATCCTGATACATGTCCCGCAGTAAATGTAATGGTCTCGCCGCCGACACCGGGATAACCAAGTATATTTATAGTATCTCCCAATTCTACTTTATCAGAATCAGATATTGTTGCCGGGGAAAGATTTAAATCACCGGCTGATATTAAATTCCAGTTGAGGTCAGATACAATTTTTACAACAGCAAGGTCCAGAGCATTTACTCCGCTTCTGTATTGAGCAAGATACTGGGGTTGGATATTTTTCTTTACATCGTCTGTAATAGCTATAGCAACATATCCTTCCGAATTATACAGGTTCCCGTTTTCTCCTACACAATGGAAGTTCGTCAAGATATAACCGTCTTTGCTTACAATAGTTCCTGAACCCATGGCAATAACATTAAAATCATTATCCAGAGTATATAGCTTTATTGTTGATTTTGAGAGCTTCTGCAAATTAAAATCATTTTTCCCTGCCTGGGGATTCTCGGGTGTAACAGACGGATCTTGAGGCTGTTCACCCGAAATTTTAACATTTTGTTTTATACTCTTTGAAGAACGGTTTCCGGCTTCATCATATGCAACTACATAATACTCATATTCCTCTCCCGTTACTATATCACTGTCTTTATACTCAGTATCATTAACTTTCGCTAAAACATCGCTGTTTTTATAAAGCCTGTACTCATCAACACCTGTATTATCATAGCTCTCACTCCATACAAGCTCAACCGAATCAGTATTAACCTTTGATATAGTAAGCAGCGGTGCCGTAGGCGGAGTTTCATCTTCTTTCTCAAGGGAACACGAAGCAAACAATGTGGCCATCAAAATTATGACGGCTGTAATAATTAATTGACGTTTGCGTAATTTCGTTTTAAACACTTAAAACCACTCCAATCTTTTTATTAATAAGCCGTCAGTTTACGTTAAATGAATATCCTACGTTAATTAAAGTATTATCATTTAGTATATAATTATCATAGCTTGATGATAATGTAATTACATATAAATCATTGTTTACAATGCTGAGAATATCTCTGCCATACCCGATATCGGGCTTATTTATATCACCTGATACAGATTGACTGTTTGAAATATATACGTAGTTTATTATGTAGGTTTCTTTACCTTTAGTGTCTAAATAATAACCATTCTCGGACTGATAAAACCGGTTTGTTCTGCCTGCCTTTATTGACCATGCCGCTGCTGCATTCTGAAGTTTTTCTTCCTCGGTTTTTGTCTCAACATTCATCATAGTGTCCAGCGGAACCTTTTTAACGCTTACATAGTTCGTTCCACCATTCTTATCAATATCTGAAGCCTTGAAAAGATCGGCCTCGCCCTTGAATTGAATCCAACTGGACGGATATTCTACTTGAATAATATTGTCAACTGTGTAACCCGCATTTTTTGAAGCCGCATTACTGAATAATAGCCCAACACACATAGTCAGGGCGAGAATAATCCATACCGGTATTATTCCGGCTACAGCTTTATTTGGTTCAAGAGATACCTTATCGACACCTGCAGATTCCTTCTCGTGCTTAGATGATAAGTAAACCAAAACTCCGAATACTATTAGTGCCACAATTGCCGCAGGAATTAACCCCAAAATATAATTTATTTTGAATCCCCGCCTAACAACAGCATTCAGTAAGAATTGAGTAATGGCATTCAGTGCCGAAGCAAGAATAACTGCCAGTGGTAATCTTAAAATACTATATTTTTTATACTTGGAAGCTCCCAGAATATAGCAGCTTAACCCTGTAATACTTGCATGAGCAAAGGTTTCTATAACTACCAATGCGGTAACATTGGTAAGCATAGCACCGCCGGAAGTAATTATGTCTTCTATACTGGTCATAGTAGCAAAACCCAGCCCTAATGCGGAGCCGTAAATTACACCGTCGATTATCTCATCAAATTCTTTACTGGGATAGATACTGTATCTTACCGTTAAAAGTTTCGTGGACTCTTGTATTATGGCAATCAAAATAATACTAATTACTAAATTACTACCTATTGATTTAATGCCGCTGTTGTTTCCGGAAAAAACAATTGTTACGATAGGCGTATAAATTGCTTTCTGAACTAAGGCGCCCAATATCATGGTCTTAAATACAAAGCTTTTAGGCTCGGGATTGAGTCTATCCTGTCTATAAAAAATTGATAGCCAGAGTAGTGGCGGAATAAAAGCAATTACTGCTGAAATAATTGTTTGCATTGTTTTGTTAAAACTAGGACTGACTGTTTTTTCAATAAGATATGCAATCAAAACGATTAATAATAAGCAAGCCATAGAGATGAACGTAGAAAGCCATAGACCCAATTTTGTTTTGGAGTCCTTCATACCCATATTATTACCTCCGCACTTCTGTTTAACTCTTTCATAAAGCCCGTAATTTTTAGTTTAACATATACTGGGTATGATGTCTATTATTTAAGCGTGAAAACAGACCGAAAAAGGATGGACCATAACTCCGCATTTTTTAATGTAATATGCGTCATATAATGCTTTTATAGGAATCAACTATTTGAATGGAGGTAATACGTCCATCGCAAGCAATGTAATGTCATCAGCCGGTTTTTTACTGCCTACGAATTCTTTTACATCTTCGATTATTGCCTCAGTCAGATGTCCTATTCCCCATTTATTATACTTTGAAATAATAGATTTCAGGCGTTTGACAGAATATTCATTATTATCTGAGTCGCGTGCGTCAACCAAACCATCAGTGTATAAAAGAAGCTTATCGCCCGGAAAAAGAAGGACTTGACGATTTATAAATTTAGGTTTTAATAAATTCCCGAGCCTACAAATTGCATACCCATCGTTATCCAGCTCTTGAACTGATCCATCAGGCCTTATTCGCAACGGAGTTGTATTTAACCCCCCGGAAGCATATGAGAGTATACCTGTCTGAGTATTAAACACTCCATATATCATAACAATATACATATCATCATTAAAATTAGCTGAATTGAAAGATTCATAAAGGTGTTTCAAGACCATTGACGGAATAGTCATACCTTCTCCTTGAGTTTCTTCCATAAGAGATTGCATCTTCTGAAATGTAAAAATCGAGAGCATTGCGGCTGAAACGCCATGACCCGATACATCTCCAATGCAAATTCCAAAGCGGGTTTCATCAATTTTGAATACATTATAAAAATCACCGCTCAGTTTCTCTGCAGGTACATATCCGGCGGAAAAAGTAACATCCTCATTCTCCGGAAAAACTACCGGAAGCATTGAAAGCTGCATTCCCCTAGCTATCTCCTGATCAGCCATGAGTTTTTCATACATGCCCCTCAATTCAATAGTACGGCTATCAACCAATTTATCCATTTTTAAAAGATATTCGTCAATATCTTCTTTTGCCTTAGATAATTGAGTATATGGCTGTCTTATACTTTCTATATAAAAAGCATAAAACAAAACTCCATAGGAAACAACCATATAAAATTGGCTCAAAGCACTATTTAAATCATAAATCTGCTTCATGCCAAGTAAAGCAATCTGACTGAAAAACATCATAATGAATCCACAGGCTAATGTTTTTAAGACAAGTTCATTTGTATCAATATATTGTCTGATAGTGAAATAAAACGAATAAATATATAGGAATGAAATAATAGTT
>CAZPIS010000096.1:0-3178 GCA_964586745.1 uncultured Ruminiclostridium sp. | reverse complement strand
AATTAATACGCTTAATGTGGTCAGAGCATCATTTTTAATAAAATATTCCGGTTTTATACATGAACTGCTTATTAAAAAATAAGCAGCAGTTACTATAAATGCTGTAATCGCATACAAATAACCTCTTTTAAATACATACTTATTCTTAAACTTGAATGTTGAAAGAAGGCAGAAGCATATACCGTTAATCATGCGTATAATCAAACATAGCAATAAAGCACATTTTGAATTTCCTGCTTCATTTTCTGCACTCAGGTATAATGGAATATTCATAATTTTAATCCAATATAATATCCCCCCAGTCAAAAAGGTGAATCCAACGATAAGCAAACGGTTTGCTTTTGTCTGGGAGTATGTAAAATTAGAAATTAAAAAAATAGAAAAAGAAACAATCAGTAGAAAAATATCAAACATAGTATAAATAATATCATTTACGGCCATTAATTTTGATACTTGAAGGTAGCTTCCAAAAAGTTCTACAGCGAAATATAATAATAAACTAACTATAAGAGTAATAGATACCGGAAAAAAACGTCCCTTCGTATCAAAAAATGATTCTCTGACTTTGATGAAATTCATTCCCTGCCCTCCGGTGGATTTATCTTGTAGTAAATTTATTAAGAATCTTAAGTAAAACTAATGAATATAAATTACAACATTTTTCATATTTTATTTTATCATATTTTGTGGAATAAAGACAATATAGTATTTATTAAACCCGGCTTGATTTATTTGTATTTATTTTTTTACAGTTATTCCTATAGCGAAACAAATGCAACTTTTTAACAATACCACTATTCCTTTTTGCACAATAAATACAATATCTACTTTGTTTTTATCAGCACATAAGAAGAACCGTCTATGTTTTTCTCGGTAAGCTGCAGCTCAAAATTCTCAATAGGGTACTTATTATTCAAAGCTTCTTCTGCTAAAGCGCCATAATTTACAATAGAATCCCAGCCTTTGACACTTGTATTGATATTGGAGCTTATTATTTCTGAGATTTTAGAAAGCTTTCCAAGGTTCTTCAATGTGACATGTTGAGAAATGAATGCTTTAATAAACCTGTTTTGATTATTCTTCCTGAATATATCTCCATAGTTCTGAAAATTACCGTTTTCATCAAATCCCTGTCTGAATCTGACATAACCTTCCGCCTGATATCCATCAAGATGCTGAGTTCCCTTTTCAATATATATAACCAAATCCTGATAAGGGTCATTATAATCCATATGAACGGGAACATAGACAGTAACACCGCCAAAATAATCAACTATATTTCTGAAACCTTTTACCTTTACATATGCAAAATCATCGATATAAATATCAAAAACCTCATTAATTATATCTGCAATAAAATCTATATATGGCTTGTTGAATCGGCCAATACCCTTTTGATATTCAATAGTCTGTCCAATTGAAGGAGCCGCATTAATTCGATTCATACCCTTTTCTTTAAGAAATGATGGCTGTGCTTTTCGCAAAGCATCTATTACATAATCACTGTAATCTATATAAATGTCCCGTGGCAGGCTTATAACATTAACCTTTTTTGATACCTTGTCAATACTTAGTATTGATATTGTATCAAAATTAAAACCGGTAGGGTCTGTTCCCAACAGCATAATGTTTGTGCTTTCAGTGCTTACAATACTCTCAAAGTATTTCTGGTTATTAGTAAGGTAAAAGCCTTCATCTTCCTCCAAATCATCATTAGGCACAACAACCTGTTCATATGGATTAGGGGTCGGGGTAATGACACTCGGATTCTTAGGTTCCTCCTCAGTGCCTGCCGAAAGATTCTGAGATACCATAATGCTAAAAAACACAACAAAAAGTGTTGAAAAAAAAGCCATAGTTATCCTTGCTTTTTGGGACCTAAAAATAAAATCACCCCCCGAATCTGAAAAACTACCTTTAGGATATCACGTTTTTAATTCAAATAATACAAAACAAACTGTCAACTTCTTCATAATGCTAATGTTTTTCAAGTGTTTGCAGTCTCTCAATAATTTTTTCGTACATATCGGTATATTTCTTTAATTTCTCTTTTTCTCCGTCAATGACAGATGAAGGAGCTTTAGCTACAAACCCATCGTTGGAAAGTTTTTTGTTTACCCTGTCTAATTCCATCTCAAGGTTTGACTTTTCTTTTTCCAGCCTCTCAATTTCTTTTTCCAAATCTATAAGGTCTTCAAGAGGGATAAATATTTCAGCGCCATCAACAACGACTGCCATGGCATCTTGAGGAATTCCCGACTTGTCCTTCTGGGTAACAGTATCAGAAAGTCCTGCCAACCTACTGAAGGTAGATTTCTCACCTTGAATCAATTCTCCGATTTCTCCATCCTTTATTACAAATACAGCTTTTGCCTTTTTGCTCATTGGTACATTCATTTCTGCCCTCAGATTTCGGATTCCCTTTACGGCACCCATAACAAAAGACATCAGCTTCTCTTCTTTCGGATATAAAGTACCCTCGGAATACTCCGGCCAGGAAGAAATCATTATACTCTCGTCCTTTGTAATAAGATGACTATAGATTTCCTCGGTAATAAATGGCATAAAAGGATGCAAAAGCTTCATAGCATTTTTCAGTATCTCATTAAGGACAAATATGGCTTCTAAACGGCCCTCTGCCTCACGATCATATAATCTTGGCTTTACAAGCTCTATATACCAATCACAGAATTCTTCCCAAATAAACTCATAAATCTTCTGAAGGCCTATACCAAGCTCAAACTTCTCAAGGTTTTCGGTAACCTCTCGAGTCACAGTGTTAATACGACTCATTATCCATTTATCAACGACTGTATATTTGCTTTTATCCACCTTGCTAAAATCAATATCATCGTCAAAATTCATCATTACAAATCTGAACGCATTCCAAACCTTGTTGGCAAAGTTTCTGCTAGCCTCCAGCTTCTCATCGGAAAAGCGCATATCATTTCCCGGTGATGTGCCTATAGTAAGCGCATAACGAAGAGCATCGGTACCGTATTTTTCAATTACCTCAAGAGGATCGATGCCATTTCCCAAGGATTTTGACATTTTCCTACCTTGAGAGTCTCTTACGAGGCCGTGAATTAAAACATACTTAAACGGCTCTTTCCCCATCTGTTCTATCCCGGAGAAAATCATACGGGCAACCCAGAAAAATATAATATCATAACCTGTA
>CAZPIS010000095.1:0-6911 GCA_964586745.1 uncultured Ruminiclostridium sp. | reverse complement strand
GTAACTTCGGCAGAGTATTTTCACGGGATATGAGGTTTGCCGCACCACGTTATACAGAGGTTAAGCTTGCACCAATAAGTGAAGAACTCTTCAGGGATATTGATAAGGATACTGTAGATTTCATTGATAACTATGACGGAACAATGAAAGAGCCTATGCTTCTTCCTTCGACATTTCCGAATATTCTGGTAAACCCGAATCAAGGCATAGCTGTTGGTATGGCGAGCAATTTCTGTAGTTTTAATTTGAAAGAGATATGCAAAGCTACCATCGCCTATATAAAGAATGACGATATTGATTTGATGAAATATTTAAAGGCTCCTGATTTCTCTACCGGCGGGCAGCTGATTCTAAACGAACAGGAGATGCGGAAAATATATGCTACAGGCAGAGGTTCATTTAAAGTCAGGGCTAAGTATCGCTATGACAAGCAGAGCAGCTGCATAGATGTTTATGAGATTCCTTATACTACCTCCTCTGAAGCCATAATTGAGGCCATTGCATCCATTATTAAAGCCGGGAAAATGAAGGAGATTACCGATGTCAGAGATGAAACCGATCTTGAAGGGCTTAAGATAACAATTGATATAAAGAAAAACAGTGATCCGGATGACATAATGAATAAGCTTTTTAAGCTTACTCCGTTACAAGACAGCTTTGGTTGTAATTTTAATATTTTAATAGGCCAGAAGCCTATGGTCCTGGGTGTGCTGGAAATACTTGACCATTGGATTCAGTTTAGAATGGAATGTATCAGAAGAAAATCGGAATTTGATATTAAGAAGAAGAGTGAAGCCCTTCACCTTTTAACAGGGCTATCAAAAATACTTTTGGACATTGACAAAGCACTTCAAATAATTCGAAATACCGAGCAGGAGTCACAGGTAGTACCGAATTTAATAAAAGGCTTTGGAATTGATAATATTCAGGCTGAATTTATTGCAGAAATAAAGCTCAGAAATTTAAACAGAGAGTATATTTTAAGGCAAACAGCCGATATTGAAAAATTAAAAAATGAAATTGAAGATCTAAAGGATATTGTAGCGCATGATACACGAGTATTAGAAATAATATGCAACCAGTTAGAGGAAATTTCAAAAAAATACGGACAGGAAAGAAAAACCGAGGTTATCGGAGAAGAGTATATTGAAGAGATTACCTCTGATAATTTTATTGAGGACTATAATGTGCGTCTATTCCTGACTGATCAGGGATATGTCAAAAAGGTGTCCCTTGTATCTTTAAGATCATCAAGCGATCATAAACTGAGGGATGATGACATTATTATACAGGAAACCGAAACCCACAATAAAGCTGAATTACTTTTGTTTTCTAATAAATATGTAGTTTATAAAGTAAAGATTTACGAGCTTTCTGACAGCAAGGCAAGTCAGTTAGGTGATTATCTTAATAATATATTAAATTTGGAGCCGGGAGAGAAAATTATTAAAATGCATACCACAGATGACTTTACGGGATATTTTCTCTTTGCCTATGAAAATGGAAAGATGTCCAAGGTGCCGGTATCCGGCTACGCGACTAAGACAAACAGAAAGAAGCTAACAAATGCATATTATGCCGAGTCTCCACTGGTTGGGATATTCTTTTTGGAAGAGGATATAGAATTTGCGGCGTTCAGCAGCATAGATAAGGTCTTAGTTTTTAACACTTCACAGATTAATCCGAAGGCTGCCCGTGATTCCCAGGGAGTTTGGGTATTGAAATCAAAGAAGGGCAGCACTCTGAGTAAAATATTGCCTCTAAGTGAAGCTAACTTAAAGGATCCGGACTACTACAGGGCTAATATCCCTGCCATTGGCTGCTATCTTAAGGAAGATGATAAAGAAGACGTTCAAATAAGTTTATTGTAAGATACAAGAATGTTCCCGATGTCGGGCAGTTATCTTTAATTGTGTTATTGGATGCAGTTTTTAATTTTCAGACATTTCTAATGGTCGGTTGTATTTATTCATGTAAGCGGAGGGAAAGCTGATGGAGGATATAGTCCAAGTCAGACATTGCTTAAATGGACAAAAGGATGCCTTCGAACCCTTGGTCACAAAGTATAAGAATCTTGTATACAGTATTGCTTTAAATAGCCTCTCAAATAAGAATGATGCTGCTGACGTGACACAAGAAGTTTTTATGAAAGCATGGGCCAACCTATCCGGGTATAATCCCGAATACAGTTTTAAAACCTGGATAGCCAGAATAACGGTCAACCATTGTATTAATCTTAATCACAAAAGCCGGCGAATTGCAGCTTGGGACGACGAAGAAATGGAGAAAATGATTGCAGATGGAGACAATCCGGAAGATACTGCGTTAAACACAGAAAGACGAAGGGATATTTTTAATGCTATAAATGCACTGCCTGAGAAGTATCGTACCGTAATCCGACTTTACCACCAACAGTCATTAAGCTATGAGGAGATTCGTAATATTACCGGTTATCCTATGAGCATTGTCAAAAACAGGCTTTACAGAGCTCGGAAGATGCTTGCCGAAAGGTTAAGTACTTATTCGCAAAAGGTTTTGAGGGAGGAAGACTCATGGATTGCAGACAAGCATGGAATCTAATGATGAAAAGCTTTGATAAAGATATATCGCAGCCTAATCAAAAAGGGTTAAATATGCATATTGATGCATGCAACTCCTGCAAAACAAGATTTGAAATGCTTAACGAGGCTTTTATCGCTTTAAAGACAACAGATAATAAGGCCCCGATTGATATTGAGAAAAAGGTTATGGCTAAGCTAGATTTAAGAAAGCAAAAAAAAGATTTTCTAATGCCGTATGTAATTTTCAATATTATTGTATTTTTAGGGATTGTGGCTTCATGGCTTGACAGTATTTTTAGAATCGGCATATATGCGTTTTTAAGAGAAGTATTTAATGAAGCCGTTAAAGCTTATAATACGTCTGCTGCGGTATTCACAGCTTTTCAGAATTTTTTTAATATTTACTTTATAAAACCCACAATGAATATTGCCATAATTGGTGGTTTGATTTTTTCAATATTAAGCATAAGAGCAGTATTTAAGAAATTGCGCAGAAGATATGCTTCTGTACGTTAAGCCTAGGAGGTTATTATGAAAAAAGGTTGGATATTATTAATTAGTTCATTATTAGTAGTTTTTTTATTGGCAGGCACTGTCTTCGCCTTTGCCGCCGATGAAAATCCGATTACACAAGTCGGCGAAACCCGGAAGGGAGATTTAATTACAGGCGGAAATACGGTCGTTAATGACGGTGTTATTTTGGGCGATTTTATAGCCGGGGCTCAGGTATTGAGAAATACAGGCGAGGTAGAGGGCGATTTAATTGCCGGAAGTAATGAAATTAATATTGGCGGACATGTCATGGGTAGTGTCCGTACAGGTTCGAATAATGCGAATATTTCGGCTGTTATAGACAGAAATGCCATGATTTTTGCTTCTAATTTATTTATAAGTGAAAAAGCCGAAATAAAACGGAATGCATATCTTTTTGGTGCTGCCATTACAGTCAATGGTATAGTTATGGGAGATACCAGTATATATGGCGGAGATATCACCCTCGGAGGTACTTACCATGGTGATGTAAAAATTAACGATATGCAAGAGAATTCTGTTTTAAGAATTAACCCCGGAACAGTAATTAAGGGAAAGTTAATATATAAAGGGGTTACGAGGTACGAGGTTCCTTCGGACGTTCAGGTGGGAGAGTATGAGTATATTAAAATTGAACCCGCGAGTAAGCAGGATTTAAATCAAAAAATTAATACATGGAGCATAATAAAGAAAATTGTTACCATGTTTATTTACTACCTATTTGCCTTGCTTTTATATAAACTGTTTCCCAGGTTTTTTAATCGATCCGGAGACTTTATTGAAGCTAAGCCAATCTCGGCTGCAGGCATAGGTATAGCTACTCTGGGAAGTCTTGTGGCTGGGAGCCTGTTATTGATATTACTTCTTATTCTGGCTATTTTTATTATTAACGGCTCAGTATTTTTCTTTGGAGCATTGTTATTTACCTTTGTGGCGGTTATTACTATTTTATTTGCGGATATTCCGGTATCGCTGTGGCTGGGTAATTTAATAACAAGCAGAAGGACTAACGTTCCCGGAAGATTGGCAATAGGGATTGCTACTATTACAATATTTAAAATTATTTTGGATATATTGAGCAGTGTGAGCATATTATCAACTGCCGTCGGAATAATTTCATTCGTTGTAAATGTTGCTATCTGGATATTCGGAACGGGAGCAATTATGAAAATCATTTTTGAAACCGGTAAAGCTGCGAATTTACAGGCAGAGATGGAAGCGACCCCTTTAGAAAACAATGAGACCGGAGAATTTTAAATTGTAAAATATAATTTGCCAATACCGATATAAGGTTTATCGGTATTGGCTTTTCCCTATTATAACGCTCTATGGCAAAAAGGTTGGTTTTATGGATAATAAAATTTTTTCACAGATAAAGAGAGGCCTTAAAATATTTATCGATTATCTTTTAGCACTTATTTTGTTCACTTTTTTTTCAATGCCTGTTATAACTGCTGCCAAAGAGAATACTCAGAACGCCGTGACTTACTTTTCGGTAGCGATTTTCATGATACTTTTTTTAAATATATATGTTGATATGCGTAATTTAGCCTTTAAGGAAAAAAGACCCCAATATAATATAAACCCTTCTTGTTATAAAGGTTTTTTATATGGATTAATAGGAATAGTGCCGCTGTTTGGTATCCAATTGGTCTTAATCATGATTAAATTGCCTGAGGAATTTATCACATTACACAGAAGGCTGTATCAAGGCTTTGGAGGACCCCTTTATTGGTTATCCAGAATGCTGGGAGATCAGCCGGCACATTATTTGATTTCGTTTGCAATACTGATCATTATAGCCGGGTTAGGATATTTCGCAGGTTTCAGGGATTTTTATTTATTAAACTTTATTAGGCAGGAATTAGGCATAAAAAAGAAGGCTAAAAATCAGATAAAAAAGAATTAAATAAGGACAAGAAAGACGTGCACGTTTTTTTGTGATATGGCCAACCCTATCCTGAATATCTTAGTACAAAGATATACATAGGGATGGGATTATACATGATCGTATTAGTTAAAAGGAAAAATGCCGTACTTATTCTTTTGATACTGTTTTTATCAGTCGCCATATTCAGTATTGACGGAGGCACTTCGCCAATTGCGGAAACGATTAAAGAGAGTGTAGGACCTGTAATTGTTATAGATGCAGGTCATGGAGGAGAAGACCCGGGAAAGGTAAGTAATTATTCCAGCCTAGCCGAAAAAGATCTAAACTTAAGAATTGCTGAGCTTTTAAAAAATCGTCTTGAGCAAGATGGTTATACTGTTCATATGACACGAACGGAGGATAAACTTAATTATTCTCCCGGAACGAAGGAGATATATCAAAAGCGTAAGCAAGACCTTTCCGCAAGGAAAAAATATATTGACCAAAGCGGTGCAGATGTGGCTGTCAGTATTCATATGAACAGCTTTTCAGATACAAAGTATTACGGAGCGCAAACATTTTATCCGCCTTCATCGACTGATAGCGAAAGACTTGCAAAAAACATTCAAAATTCGATGATTTCTGTTTGTGATAATACAAATAAGCGAACGGCATTACTTAAGAAAGAGCGTATAATGATTTTCAGGGACCTTAAGGTTCCGACCGCTTTGGTAGAATGCGGATTTCTTTCGAATTCTGCCGAAGAGGCAAAACTAAAAACTCTTGAGTATCAGGAGCTCATATCTGAGGGTATAAAGCAAGGGATAGATACATTTTTCGGAAAAGAGTAAACAGAATAAAAAATTATCCGATAATATTAATAGTTGGTTATAATATTTACTAAAGATGGAGTGTACTTGATTATGTACCTAAAGTATTGTTTGATTGCTAATACAGCAATATGTCTTTTGAGCCTTATTCTATTCTTTTTCATGAAAAAAAAGAATCAAACAAGCAAGAGAAATACTACTATATTAGTGTTTTGTACAGCTTTGGCAATGATTTGCGCTACGTTAACACCGTTAATCGCAAATTATTTAGTGAAGGGACTGTCTTTTTCGATAATAATTTCAGTGATAGTTTCTCTTGTCTTTGTTGTAACCATAGCTCTGATTATCTTTTACCTTATTCTCTCTAAATTTTTTAAGCAAGGAGAGGGTAATAAGGAAAAAGCAGATGAGATTAGAGCAGACAGCATAGTTGAAAGAATAATTGAGGATTCTGCTAAAGCCGGATATCCGGTATATGAGGCAGTAGTACAGAGCAATGATTCCGTTAATACTAATAGTACAAACATAATAAATGAAGCGGATTATTCAATAGAAAATGAAGCACAGCAATATAATAAACTCTCATCAGTTGATTCAAAGCAGGGAGAAGCCGTTAAAGCTACTGACTTTTTATCGACGGAAAAACTTGAAGATGAGAAACAAGAAATTCCTGAAAACATGGAATTTAATAAGTCTGTTTTTATAGATGTTCCTGTATATAATTCCGACAAACAATCAGATATTTTCGAGCTTCTAGACAGAGCGGCCGAAAGTAAAATGAATCGTAATTACAAAGATGCAATCGCAGCTTATGAATCAGCCTTGATATTTAATCCGGATGATGAGCTTCGCTTTTTAATTATTTTGGATTTATGCTCTTTATACAAGTTAACAGAAAACAGCGGGTCAATATACAAATTATTAGATTCAACACAGTGTAATATGTTAAATGAAGGCAGAAAAGAGGATATTTTAAGAAATATTCAAATTTCTTAACGATTAATCATTGATATCTACAAATTAAACTGTTATTATTATACTTGAATTATCATATTTTATAATAATTTTGTATAAATTTATATCCATTAAGGGGGTAGCTGAGATGAAAACTGCTCAGCA
>CAZPIS010000094.1:0-6919 GCA_964586745.1 uncultured Ruminiclostridium sp. | reverse complement strand
GAGATTCTGAGATCTTTTGCGCTGTATTGGATGCAGAAGGAAATGTAATCAGAATGGGGAAGAATTAACGAGATATTAAGGATACGAGTTATAGATGAGGTATGATATGAAAATTAACAGTAATTATTTAAATTTAAAGGATAGCTATCTGTTCTCATTGATTGCTAAAAAGGTTAATGAGTATAAATTCCGGAATCCGGATAAGGATATTATAAGTCTTGGAATCGGTGATGTTACACTACCCCTCGCTCCTGTAGTTGTAAAGCCATTGTTTTATACCGTAAATGGTAATAACATTGTATTCGGGTCCGAAATGAAGGCCCTTTTTTGCTTTCCTGATATAAAGCCTGTTATTGATATAAGCAGCTATAGAGAAATTTTTGGTGTTGGGCCGGCACGTACTTCGGGGAACGGAGTTTTCAAGAATATCAATGAAATAAAACCGGGATATTATTCTGTTTTTTCAAAAAAAGGTTTTGATATGGTCCGGTACTGGGATATTGAAAATAAAATACATACAGATAACTACCAGCAAACAGTTGACAAGGTGTCGTTCCTGGTTCGCGATGCCATTAAAAGACAAATGGTTTCAGATGTTCCGGTTTGCAGCTTTTTATCAGGAGGAATAGATTCTAGTATTGTAACTGCAGTCGCCTCAGAATATTTACATGAAAAAAGAGTGAGGTTAAATACCTTTTCATTTGACTTTAAGGATAATGATCTTTACTTTAAGTCAAACGCTTTTCAACCCGAGCGTGACAGACCCTTTGTTGACATAATGCTGGAGAGATACAATCTGAACCACACCTATCTTGAGTGTGACGAGAGCATATTGGCAGAATTACTTTATACTTCTGTGGAGGCTAAGGATTTGCCCGGCATGGGAGATATTGACGCCTCGCTCTTGTATTTCTGTTCTATGGTTAAGATGAATAATAAAGTTGCATTAACCGGTGAATGTGCGGATGAAATTTTCGGTGGATATCCATGGTTCTATAAAGATGAGTTGTTTTGGTTTAACGGATTTCCATGGTCAAGAGATATAAACGCAAGAACAATTTTGCTAACCGATTCTTTTATTAATGAACTCGAGCTGGAAGATTACGTACATGAAAGATATATGGATTCGTTAAAGGAAGTTCCTCTTTTAGAAGGAGAAAGTATTATCGAGAGAAAACGAAAAGAGGTAGCATATCTTAATATAAAATGGTTTATGCAAACCTTACTGGACAGAATGGACAGGGCGAGTATGTATTCAGGCCTTGAAGCAAGAGTGCCCTTTGCTGATCACAGAATTGTTGAGTATGTTTTTAATACTCCCTGGGATATGAAATACAGGGACGGCGTGGAGAAATCACTATTAAGAGATGCATGCAAGGATTTATTGCCCGAAAAGCTTTTATTCCGTAAAAAAAGTCCATATCCCAAAACCTATAATCCTAATTATGAGCGATTACTTGCACAAATGTTTTCAGAAATTATGAACAATCCTAATTCACCTATTATGGCGTTTACAGATAAGAAAAAAGCGCATTTATTTATGCGTGCCCCTGCCGAATACGGAAAACCGTGGTTTGGGCAGTTAATGGCAGCTCCGCAGCTTATGGCATATATGATTCAGATAAATTACTGGCTTGGTCGTAAGTTTTGATTTTAAATTATTAATAATGTATAATACTCTAAACCCATTACATTGATGTGTGCGTAAACAGACTTTCCGTTACCTTAATGACTATTTGAACCATTGTGTTTTCCAATGCGGAATGTCTTGTCAATTGTAATATTCGTAAATAGAGTCTGACTTGATTCATTGTGTTTCATAGTGCTACAGTAGTGAAATATAGTGTTGGAGGGTTTTTGTTGAATAATAAAAGTAAAGTATTCATAATACTGATTACACTTGCAATAGGGTTATTGGTCACCCAATCCGTTAAAGCGGCGGATGACAAAGCATTACCTCATCAATTGGAAGCCATAGACGAGATGATACAAGAGGTCAAGGAAAAAGGAAAAATTCCTGATGTTTCTGTTGTAATAATTGAGCAGGAACAAGTGGAGTATCTGGCGTATTCAGATACTGCGAATGATCAGAAAATAACGCAAAACTCTTTATTTCAGATAGGTTCCATGACCAAAGCATTCACAGGACTTGGTATTCTTTTGCTGGAAGACGAAGGGCTGCTCTCAATTAACGATGCTGTTGCAGACCATATTCCATGGTTTAGAGTGCTTTTTGGTGGTGAAGCCGTTCCAACTGAGGATTTTACAATATCCCATTTGCTTTACCAAACAAGCGGATTTAATAACAGCGAAACATTATATCCCCAAGCAAACACAGGCATGTCGTTGGAAGAGCATGTCCGTGACCTTAGCGGAAGGGAATTATCTTTTTATCCTGATACGCAATATGCATATGCCAACACAAACTACCATATTCTTGGCTTGATTATAGAAATGGTGTCAGGGCAAAGCTATCAGGACTTTATAAAGAAGAATATTTTGCTGCCTTTGGGCCTTAAGGATACTTATGTTAATCCTTATAACGCAATTGATTCAGGGAAAATGGCAGGCGGAAGTCGCCTTTCCTTTTTGCGGGCTTATCCGTATGATATCCCTGTTGCAGAAGGAAACATCCCTGCCGGATACATCACTTCCGGTACCCGTGATATGAGCCGTTGGCTGCAAATCCAAATGGGAGAAATCGAAATATCCGAGCAATTTCAAAGGATTATTCGAAAGTCGCATATTCCTAATGCGAAAAGCATTGTCGATTCTAATACTCATTATGCCGCCGGATGGTTTGTCAATGAGAATACCGGAGAAATCTATCATTCAGGCGGTACGCCAAATTACTCGTCAAAAGTTGCAATCCGTCCAGAAACCGGAACCGCTGTTTGTGTTTTGACAAATATGAATGCATCTGCAAACACCAATAGCATAGCATCAAATGCACTAGATATCATGGAGGGGAAACAGCCTTCGTCCTATAAACCCGATATATGGCGTATATTTGATACGGTTTTTACGTTGTTGACAGCTGTGTCTATAGCAGGAGTTATGTTTATTATTTTAATCATTATCAAGATGCATAACGAATCCACACAAAAAAATCAAAAAAAGAGTTCATTTAAACAAAGAAACATCCGTGTTTTTATATTACCGTCAATTCTAATGCTACTCTCTTTTTGCGTAATCATTATAATGCCCATTATCTTTGGCTCATCGTGGCCGGATTTAATGGTTTGGGCACCTTTAAGCCTTCTTTGGGGAACAATTGCTTTTACGGTTTTTTCGGTCAGTTTATTCGGGATGTGTTTTGTGAAAGCAATATATCCCAATGAAGGACGTGAATGTGCCGGTAATTAAAGCATCTGGCAACCGGTCTACTTCTTGAATATTACAATTCCCGCAATCATCAGAGCTACCCCAAGTAGCTTGTTCCATCCAAAACATGTTTTTTCAGTACCAAAGAAGCCAAAGCATTCAATTAAGCAGGAAACAACAAGCTGTGCCAGCAAAATCAGCATCGTCGCATATGCTGGGCCTAAGCCAGATATGCTTTTAATAACAGTGAACGTAATAAATGCACCTATGATGCCACCAAATAAATATAGTTTATTACTTACACTGAACACCGATAATAAATTTTCACGACCTGCAAAGAACCATATAGTTATACTGACAATAAAAGCCGTTAAGTGTACCCAGCTATTTGTGGCCCACATATTCGATGAATCCATAACACGAGTATTAAAAATCCCCTGAACACTCATTAACAAACCGGCCAACAATGCCAATAAAATACCAACCATATTTATCCTCCAAATTAAGATAATAGTATTGGTAGTATTCCACAAAGATTCTTCCCCCATTAAAATAAATTGATAACATATGTCATGGAAAAAGTTATTGACATACGTTATGGAATATTCTATAATTAATTTGACGGTTGTCATGGAATATTTCACAACAACGAGATAAAAAACTAAATAAGGGGGACTTAAGATGTTTAAGTCGTTGCAAGGGAAAACTTGTGTTGTTACCGGAGCGGCTAGAAGCATAGGTCTGGCTGTCGCAAAAAGATATTGCTCTGATGGGGCAAAGGTTGCTATGATAGATATTAACCCGGATGTTATTAAGGAAGCCGACCAGCTTGCTGCCCAAGGTTATTCAGTTAAGGGTTACATATTGGACATCACAAATCGGGATGCCGTTTTATCCTGCTTTGAACAGATTGAAAAGGATTTTGGCCCGATATATGCATTGGTGAACAATGCAGGCATTGTAGATCAAAGACCCTTTGAAGAAATAACAGCTGAACAAATTAACAAACAAATGGCTGTTAATGTAAACGGAGCTCTTTTCTGCTCACAGGGAGCGGTAAAGAGTATGAAGGCTCAAAAAGAAGGAAAAATTATTAATTTCTCATCTAAATCCGGGAAGACCGGTTCAGCTCTTATGGCACATTATTCGGCCGCAAAGGGAGCAATTATAGCGTTAACACACGCGTTGGCATTCGAGCTTGCCCCTTTTAAAATTAACGTAAACTGTGTATGTCCCGGTATCACTGATGCAACCGGAGTTTGGAGTGAAGTCAGTTCGGGCTATACAAATAACCTTAAACTTCCCAGAGAGGAAGTAATCAAGAAGTTCACGGCAAAAATACCTCTGAGCAGACTAACTGATATTGATGATGTTGTTGATTATGTTTATTTTCTGACTGTAAGCGGCGAATATTGCACCGGTCAGGCTCTGAACATCAGCGGAGGAAGGGAGATGCATTGATATGAGCACAGAAATCTCGAATGGATTGTGTGTCAATTTCTATGCACCCGGCGATGTCAGAATAGAGGGAATGAAAGAAATACCTCAGGTTGATGACGGTGAAGTGCTTGTAAAAGTTGAAGCATGTGCTATTTGCGGAACCGACGTTAAATCGTTTTTGGTAGGAAATCCAAGAATTAAGCCTCCCCAGGTAATGGGACATGAATTTTGTGGGACAATCATTGAAATCGGAAAGGGTGTTGAAGCCTATAAGGTCGGACAGAGAGTTACTATGGCAACAACCATAGGATGCGGGGAATGTGTTTACTGCAAAAAAGGCAGGACAAATCTTTGCAGGAATGCTGAGGCAATGGGATTCCATTACCCCGGAGCTATGGGACCGTATGTAAAGGTTCCCGCGAAAGCTGTAAGACAAGGACACCTTGTTGATGTAGGCGATCTGGACGCGGTGGTTGCTTCTTTAAGTGAACCAATGTCGTGTGCAATGAACGATATCAGCAGAGTTCCTGAGGAGGAGCTTAAATCGGCTTTGATTATCGGCCTTGGTCCCCTTGGTCTTTTACATGCTGTCTGTCTCAAGGAAAAAGGCATAACAAATATTGTATGTGTCGAGTTCCCGGGTAAAAGAACGGATATGGCAAAGGAGATGGGTTTTGTTACTCTTGCTCCTGATGAATTAGACGATAACTATAAAAAGTTAACAGGCGGTGAAGGCTTTGATTTAGTAATTGTTACTGCACCTCATAACCCATCTCAGGGAAAGGCCGTCTCTTATGCCAGAAAAGGCGGATATGTTTCATTATTTGCCAGTCTTCCGGTTAAAGACGAGATGCTTTCGGTAAGCAGCAGGACAATTCACTATAACGAGCTTATTGTATACGGTACCTCCGATTCTACTGTAAAGCATGTAAAAGCTGCAGTGGAGTTGCTAAAGAAAAACCCTGAAAGATTCAGGACCTTAGTTACCCATGTCATGCCCATGTCTGATTTTCACAAAGCCATGGATGAGATTAAGGCCGGAAATGCTGTTAAAATAGTTCTTGTACCTTAGTAAAATTAAAGGATTGGGTGTGGATTGATATGAAACTCGTAGGAATAGGTGATCTCTTTATACCAAATGACTATATTATGTCAGGTTTTAAGGGATTCGAAAAGCTTGGAATCGAACTATCGGCGGTGGAATGGAAACTAAAGGATTTTGAAGAGTTACAGAATATAAATCTTGCCGTCGAACACGGCGGGAGTGAAGCCTACAATCCTCCCCAGTACATAATAGATGCGATTAGTGATGCAGATATTATTATAACCGAGTTTTGCCCTATTACAAAGAAGGTCATTGACTGCTGTAAAAATCTCAAGGTCATTGGTGTGTTGAGGGCAGGCTATGAGAATATTAATGTTTCTTATGCATCCTCAAAAAACATTCTCGTTTATAACACACCGGGTAGAAATGCCGATGCTGTTGCCGACTTTACAATCGGTCTTATGATAAGCGAAAGCAGAAATATTGCCAAAGGTCATTTGGGTTTAAAAAATGGAGAATGGATAAGAGAATATCCAAACTCCGGAAATATACCCGATCTGCCCGGTAAGAATGTTGGTATTATAGGTCTTGGCGAAATTGGTCAAAAGGTTGCCAAAAGACTAACCGGATTTGATGTTAATCTTCTTGGTTATGACCCCTTTGTGACCAACCCTCCTTACGGTATTAAAATGGTCAGCCTTGAGGAGCTTATGCAAGAGTCGGATTTTGTTACTATTCATGTCAGGGCTTTAAAGGAAACTGAAAATTTAGTTAACAAAGATCTTATCTTTAAAATGAAACCGACATCATATTTTATTAATACCTCCAGATCTTCAGTGGCAGATGAAAAAGCGATATATGAAGCCTTAAAGAATAAAAAGATTGCCGGAGCCGCGCTGGATGTATTTGATATGGAACCACCGGGAATTGATTATCCAATGGTAAGGCTTGATAACGTAACTATAACTCCACATATGGCCGGGGGCTCAAATGATGCATTTCTTAACTCCCCTAAAAAGCTTGCGTCAGAAATTATCAAGCTTTGGAGTAGTGAAAAATCAAGATTTATCATCAATAAGGACATCTTTGACAACACAGTAAAGATTTTTA
>CAZPIS010000093.1:0-7032 GCA_964586745.1 uncultured Ruminiclostridium sp. | reverse complement strand
AGCTTGGGAGCTTCATTATTGAAAATAGGACGACGGTCCGGGCAGCTGCACAGAGTTTCGGGATATCGAAATCTACAGTACATAAAGATGTGACCGAAAGGTTGGCAAAATTGGATCCGTCAATGGCCGGGCAAGTAAAGAGGATACTGGACGAAAACAAAGCCGAACGCCACATCCGTGGTGGCGAAGCAACAAAACTGAAATACTGTAGAGATAGCAGAAAAGTCGGGTAAAACCGGCTTTTTGCATGTATTGTATGTAAAAATTTTCATTTTCGCTATTGATATCAGGGAAATATATTGATAATATTAAAACTGTGTACAATTCAAAAAGTAAGCCATTTATAAAGTTTAAAGGGGTTGTAAAGGTTGGGCCTTGGATTAGATATCGGTCTGGATTTAGGAACTGCAACTGTGTTGGTTTATATCAAGGGAAAGGGAATCGTTTTGCGCGAACCCTCTGTTGTGGCTATTGACAAGAATACTGACAGAATTTTAGCGGTAGGTGAAGAAGCACGGAAGATGCTGGGTAGAACACCGGGAAATATCGTGGCTATACGACCTTTGCGGGAAGGCGTAATATCCGATTACCATATAACCGAAAAAATGCTTAAGTATTTTCTTAATAAGGTTTCTTCAAGAAGCTTTTTTAAGCTTTTTAAACCAAGGGTTATGATTTGTGTCCCATCAGGGGTTACAGAGGTAGAAAAGAGAGCGGTTGAAGATGCGGCCGTTCAGGCAGGGGCAAGAAAGACCTATCTTATTGAAGAACCCATTGCCGCTGCTATAGGTGCCGGAATAGATATAACAAAGGCTTGCGGAAGCATGGTGGTGGACATAGGCGGCGGTACTACCGACATAGCCGTTATATCCCTTGGAGGAACGGTTGTAAGCACATCTGTAAAGATTGCCGGTGATAAGTTTGATGAAGCTATTATACGATATATGCGAAAAAAACATAATGTGATGATTGGTGAGAGAACGGCCGAGGACCTTAAAATAAGCATTGGAACAGTATTTCCGAGACAAAAGGAAGTTCAGATGGATATACGCGGCAGAAATCTGGTCTCAGGGCTGCCAAAGACAATCACAGTAACATCTACAGAGCTTATGGAGGCTCTGGAGGAGCCTGTATCCAGCGTGGTGGAAGCGGTTCATTCGGTGCTCGAGAGAACTCCTCCGGAGCTGGCCTCAGATATAAGTGACAGAGGAATCGTTATGACAGGTGGAGGTTGTCTTGTATATGGAATGGACAAGCTATTAGAGTATAAAACAGGAATTAAAGTGATTATTGCTGATGAAGCTGTTTCCTGTGTGACTTTAGGTACCGGGAAAACCTTAGATAATCTGGATTATCTTAAAAAGGAAGCATTTAACGACATAGGTTGAAGCAATAACAAGTGTTAACTGTATGGATCAATGAAGAGGTATTTCATTGGTCCATTTTAATGTGAGCATAACAAGGTTACCGGGACCCACTAGGAATTTTTGCGGGAAACAAATATTGTGGGTATAATAATAGCAGCAATGATGTAATGAGGCGAAGCACTCATTGAAACGGAGAAACAGATGAGAACCGTAGGAATTTGTATAGGTGCTTCCACTGTAACAGTGGCCTGCATAAGAGAAGCTGAAAAAGTAATAGCAATCGAAAAAACCCGTTCTATATCTCACGAAGGAAATCCCAGAGAAATACTCCTTGATTTATTAAGTAAAGATAGTATTAAAAATGCAGATCGCATAGTTGTTACAGGGCGTAAATTAAGGCATTTCGTCAACGCTACTGCTCTGTCTGAGCCTGAAGCCGTAGAAGAAGCCTATAAATATATGAGCAGAATAAAAAACGGCGGGGACAAATCAAGCAAAACAATGGCGTTCTCAACCTCTCCGGCTGTAATTGTAAGTGCCGGCGGAGAGACCTTCATGGTATATCGGCTTGACTCAAAAGGACGTATAACTGAAGTTAAAAGCGGTAATAAATGCGCATCGGGAACGGGTGAATTCTTTTTACAGCAGTTAAAAAGAATGGATCTACCCATTGAAGAGGCTATAGAAATTGCAGATTCGGATCATCCCTATAAGGTGGCAGGACGCTGCAGTGTTTTTTGTAAGAGCGATTGTACCCATGCTCTTAACAAGGGGGCAGCAAAATCCAATGTGGTAGCCGGTTTGTGTAAAATGATGGCCGATAAAATAATCGAGCTTTTAAAGGGTGAGGACAAGTCGAAGGTAATATTGGTAGGCGGAAGCTCCTCCAATAAAATAATGGTTGGATATCTTAAGGAGGCAGGCTTGGATGTGGAGATTCCTTCTCATAGCCACTGCTTTGAGGCATTAGGAGCTGCGGTATGGGCGTTGGAAAACAAGACTGCTTCAATTAATACAGATAAGATATTTAAGGCCGGAAAAAATGATTTTCCACACCACAAGGCACTGTCCGAGGCTAAAACAAAGGTCAGGTTTATGGAATCGGTAAGGGGTAAAGCAAATAAGGACGATGTTTGCATATTGGGGCTTGATGTAGGCTCCACAACCACTAAGGCGGTATTGATGCGAAAAGAGGATCAGGCAATTCTTGCCGGTGTATATCTTCGTACTAACGGTGATCCGGTAGCAGCCTCGCGGAAGTGTTACGAAGGCATAAATTCTCAGCTCGGCGTTCCGGTTAATATTATCGGTTTGGGTATAACGGGCTCGGGAAGACAGATTTCGGGGCTTCATGCATTATCCCCGGCCGTTATTAATGAGATAATCGCCCATGCCAGAGCAGCCGCTTTTTTTGATCCAAAGGTTGATACTCTGTTTGAAATCGGAGGACAGGATGCGAAATACACCTATCTTACCAATGGAGTAGCTTCGGATTATGCCATGAATGAGGCGTGTTCGGCGGGAACCGGGTCGTTTTTGGAGGAATCGGCTCTTGAAGCCCTCAATCTGAAGGTTGAAGATATAGGTGAAATAGCCATAAAAGGAGAGCAGCCTCCAAATTTTAACGACCAGTGCGCGGCCTTCATAGGAAGCGATATTAAAACAGCGATACAAAACGGTATTTCTAAGGCAGACATAGCTGCCGGACTTGTATATTCAATTTGTCTGAACTATTTAAACAGGGTTAAAGGCAACAGAGCCGTAGGGCAAAAGGTTTTTATGCAGGGCGGTGTATGCTACAACAAGGCTGTTCCGGCAGCAATGGCTAATTTAACGGGCAGGGAAATAATAGTTCCTCCCGAGCCCGGCCTGATGGGTGCCTTTGGAGTTGCGTTGGAAACCATGTCCATGCTAGATATTGCTCAGATAGAGCCTCAAAAGTTTGATTTGGCAGAGCTGGCCGACCGCCGGGTTGATTACGAGGATCCGTTTATCTGTTCGGGCGGCAAGGAAAAGTGTGACCGCAAATGCCGGATTGCTCGTATAAGAATTGGAGATAAAACTTATCCCTTTGGAGGGGCATGTAACAAGTATTATAATCTTCTTGCGAATAAGAAAGAGGTAAAAACCGATGAATTGGACCTGGTTGCACTAAGAGAAAGGCTTCTATTGCAATTTGCAGAGCTTAATACTCTTTGTGAGAATCAAAAGAAAATTCACCATACTCAGATAAAAGAGTATGCCGGGGGTTTGGAATCCTACGGTAATGAAGTAACTTTAAGCCGCAGTAAAATATCCTCAGCCAAAAAGGTCGGTATAAACTTTTCTCTTATGGTTAATACCTTGTTTCCTCTATATTCGGTTTTTTTTAAATCCTTAGGCTATGAAGTGGTTTATCCTCAGAAATCCGATGCCGACGGAGTGTCCCGTAAAGGCTCAGCCTTTTGCCGACCCGTAGAACAGGCTCACGGCACTTTACGGGAACTTTTGAGGCTTAAACCCGATATTATCTTCCTACCCCATGTAAAGGCTTTTCCGGTGCCGGGAGGGCAGGACGTGAGCGTTTGCTGTCCGTTTGTACAATCAGAGCCGTATCTTCTTAAGTCTGCATTCCCTGAACTGGAAAAAATTACCGTGCTTAGTCCAGTGCTGGATATGACTACGGGTTATGAAGCTGCCGAACAGGTATTTATCGATATGGCGAAGAAACTGGGCCATAATGTTGATGAGGCAAAGTTATCATTCAGTGAAGGCGTGAGGGCACAAAACGATTTTCATAAGGAATTGGTAAAAGAGGGAAAGAAGGCTCTCAAAGCGGTTGAGGACTCTCCGGATACTGCTGTTATCCTATTTGGGCGGCCCTATAACGCTTTTTCTGGATTTGGCAATATGGGAATACCGAGAAAGCTTGTATCAAGAGGCTACAGAGTAATACCCCAGGATTTTTTGCCGGTTTTTGACGAGGAATCCCATGATAAAATGTATTGGGCATCGGGACAATGGATTTTAAAAGCTGCCCGTTTTGTTGCTCGTAATGAAAAGCTTTTTGGTGTGTATATTACAAATTTCAGCTGCGGTCCGGATTCATTTTTATTAACCTATTTCAGAAATATAATGGGAAGAAAACCGTCCCTCACCTTGGAGCTTGACTCTCATACCGCTGACGCGGGTGTAGATACCCGTATCGAAGCATTTTTGGATGTGGTGCGTCGGTACAGGGATATGGAGGCTTCCGTAATACCGGATGATATGAATAGCGCTGCAAACAGGGATATGAATGCTGCCGCAGAGAATAATCGGTTATTGTCGAGTACTCCTGATAAAGAACTCTTTCAAACAGCCGAAGTGGTGAAAATCGCCAATAAAGTTTACGTTGTGACCGCAGACGGAGAAAAATATCCCATAAACCATCCAAAGGTGAAAATTTTAATTCCTGCAATGGGGGAAATCGGAGCAAAGATGCTGGCAGCCACATTAAGCTATGTAGGAGCTAACACCGTTGCTCTTCCTACTCCCGGAGAGAAGGAGCTAAATCTTGGCCGCAGCTATACCTCCTGCAAGGAATGTTTGCCGCTTTTGCTTACCTATGGCAGTCTTATGCGTTATTTGGATGAGGTATGGAATGGCGAGGACATATTAGTCAATTTTATGCCCGAGGCCTCAGGTCCTTGCCGGTTTGGTCAATATAATGTAATGATGCGGGAGCTGGTGGGGCAAAAAGGCCTTAAAAATGTTGCCATGCTTTCCTTAACCGCAGAAAACTCTTATGCAGGCTTTGGTGTTAAGTTTGCCTTAAGAGCTTGGCAATCAATAGTTCTTTCTGATGTTTTGGATGATATGTACAGCGCCATAATGGCTCTGGCGAAGGATCCTAAAACCGCAAAAGAAATATTCAACAAGGTTTCGGAGGATTTGCTTGAAGGTATCAGAACCAAGTCGTGGCCTGCTTTGAGAAGAAGTATTGCGGCAGCCTCCAAGATATTGGGAGCTATCCCCCGCAGAGCTGAGCTTGAGGACATTCCCTCTATAGCATTAACAGGAGAAATCTATGTGAGAAGGGATGAATTCTCACGCCGGTATTTAGTAGAAAGGCTCAGCAAAAAGGGCTTTTGGGTGCGTATTGCTCCTGTTGCAGAGTGGATTCATTACTGCGATTATATTGTCCAAAATAAACTGGTTGCCAAGTCTAAATTATTTGATCAGGTGAAGAACCGGCTTACATGCATGGTCAAAAACCCTTATGAGTTTGAAATTAAGTCGATTTTGGCTGAAACGGGATTATATAAAATAAATGACAACAATGTTGAAGATTTAGTAGAAGCTGCCTCCGAGGTTATATCTCCCCGGCTTACCGGAGAGACTGTATTAACTGTGGGAGCGGCTTTAAGTGAGATTGTGGAGGAAGTTGACGGAGTAATTTCCCTTGGCCCCTTCGGTTGTATGCCCGCAAGAATATCAGAGGCGCTGGTGACTCAGAATTTAAAGGACACAAAGCTTAAAGTTTCCCGTGAAAAAGAACTGGTAAGGCGTGTTATGGAAGAACATCCTGCGTTGCCTTTCCTGACAATCGAAACTGACGGGAATGCTTTTCCGCAGTTGATTGAGTCAAGGCTGGAGGCTTTTCTGCTACAGGTCGAGCGGGTATATAAGACCACTAAAGTATGTCAAGGGGACGGGGGTTTGACATTCTAAATAAAATCCTAAAGTATGAAACACTGTTAGCCGATAATTGTACTGTAGAAATAATTATCGAAGGAGCATAATTCTTATGATAAGAGGGCTCTATACATCAGGCTACAGTATGCTTACTTTAAATAGGAAGATGGACACGGTGTCCAACAACATGGCAAACGTAAATACCAACGGCTTTAAGAAGGATGTTGTTGTGTTCGAGGAATTTTCTGATGTATTGGCAAAGCGCTTCTTTGATGGCAGCGACCATTCGCCCGCACCTGTCAGAATAGGGAATATGACATTATATAATGACATCGCTGAGGTGCACACCGATTTTACCCAAGGTGCTTTAGAGAATACTGCGATCAGCACCGATGTAGCTATAGATGGTGATGAAGGTGCCTTTTTCTGTATAGCTGTTCCTGATAATAATCAGTTTCGAGAGTATTATACCAGAGACGGAGCATTTAAACTTGATTCGGTGGGCCGCCTTGTTACAAGGGACGGTCATTCCGTTATGGGACAAAACGGGCCTATAATGCTGAATGGATCTGATTTTGTAATTTCCTATAGAGGCGAAGTAATACAAAATGGAGAAACCGTTGATAACATAAGGATTCGTAAATTTGCAAACCCGGAGAGCTTAAGAAAATACGGCTTCAATCTTTTAACTGCAACAGGTGAAAGCCAAAATGCTGAATTTGAAGGGACTATTCAACAGGGCTTTGTTGAACGCTCAAATGTGGATTCGGTGAAGGAAATGGTTGATATGATAACAGTCTTAAGGGCTTATGAATCCAATCAAAAGCTCATTCAGTACCAGGATTCCACATTGGAGAAGGCTGTAAATGATATAGGAAGAATTTAATCAAATTAATTGATAAATTTCACAGGATGTAAATTAGGATAAGGATGTCCGAAGTAAAAGGGTGAAAACCTATGATGAGATCACTGTGGACCGCAGCGTCAGGCATGAAGGCCATGCAATTTA